>DATAVE010000193.1:0-30908 GCA_036267875.1 Mycobacteriales bacterium | reverse complement strand
GGCGTTGACGACCGAGGAGGACTGCGTCTTCTTCTTCTTCTCCTCCTCCTTGAAGTCGCTTGCATCGAGGACGGCGAGGTTGGAGCCGCGGTCGAGGTCGGTCTCGACGTACAGCGGCAGGACGTCCATGTCGTCGGCCATCGGCATGACCACTCGCTGCAGCACGCGCAGCCCGAGGCCCGCGTCGGTGAGGTCGACGGCCGGCGCGACCGCGGGATCGGTGCGCTGCTCGGTGATGCTCATTCGTCGTCTCCTGATGCGAGCGGAGCGTGGTCAGCGAAGTGCGGGCGAATCCGATTGTCGAACGTCGACAGCGCCGCACCCATCGCCATGTGCATGTCGAGGTACTTGTACGAGCCGAGCCGGCCGCCGAAAACGACCTGCGGTTCCCGCTTGGCCAGCTCGCGATACTTCAGCAGCCGCTCGCGGTCCTCAGCGGTGTTGATCGGGTAGTACGGCTCATCGGTCGCGTCGGCGACACGGGAGAACTCCCGCATGATCACGGAGGCGTCGTCGGGGTAGTAGTCCCGCTCCGGGTGCAGGTGACGGAACTCGTGGATCCGGGTGAACGCAACGTCGGGATCGGCGTAGTTGACCACCGACGTCCCTTGGTAGTCACCGGTCGGCACGACCTCGGTCTCGAGGTCGAGGGTGCGCCAGCCCAGCGTGCCTTCGACATGATCGAAGTAGGCGTCGAGCGGACCGGTATAGATGATCGGCACCTGGCCGACGATGTCCGTGCGGACGTCGAAGAAGTCGACGCCGAGCTCGACCTCGATGTTCGCGTGGCCGGCCATCCGCTCGAGCCACTTGGTGTAGCCGTCGACCGGCAGACCCTCGTAGGTGTCGGCGAAGTAGCGGTTGTCGAACGTGTAACGGACCGGCAGCCGCGTGATGATCTCGGCGGACAGCTCTTTCGGGTCGGTCTGCCACTGCTTGGCGGTATAGCCCTTGATGAACGCCTCGTAGAGGGGCCTGCCGATCAGCGAGATCGCCTTCTCCTCGAGGTTGCTCGCCTCGGCCGACGCGTCACCAGCCTGCTCCGCGACCAGCGCGCGCGCCTCGTCGGGCGACATCGCCTTTTCGAAGTACGAGCAGATCGTGCCGAGGTTGATCGGCATCGGGTAGATCCGGCCCTGGTACTTCGAGTACACGTGGTGGCGGTAGTCGGTGAACTTCGAGTACAGGTTCGCGTACTCCCACACCCGGCGGTTGGACGTGTGGAACAGGTGCGAGCCGTACTTGTGGACCTCGATGCCGGTCTGCGGCTCAGGCTCGGTGTAGGCGTTTCCACCGATGTGGTCGCGGCGCTCGATGACCCGAACCGTGAGGCCCAGCTCGGTCGCGCAGCGCTCTGCAACTGTCAGACCGAAGAACCCGGATCCGACCACGACAAGGTCGGTCACTCGGTCACCGAAGACGGTGTTTTGGCGAAGCGGGTGGCGACCATGGCGGTATATAGGCTACGCCGCAGCCGCCACGGGACCAGTCGGTAACCGCCGCGAATCGCGACGTTTCGAGCGTACTGAGCCCTGGTCGTGATGCCCGCGTCGCGCATCCCGCGCTGGAGCCGTAGCTCGGCACGCAGCAGGTCACGGCCGCCGCGGCGCTGATAGGCGCCGCTGCTGACCCGGTAGTAGACGAGCGGCTCGGCGACGTTCACCGGCTCGGCGCCGTCGGCCAGCATCCGGGCGAACAGCCAGTAGTCCTCCATCAGCGGCACGGTGCCGCCGTACCCGCCTGCGGCCAGCACCGCCTGACGGCGGTAAACGACCGTTGGGTGGTTGAACGGGTCGTGCAGATGGGCGTAGCCGCGGATCGCGTCGGCGCCGACCGGAGGCACCCGCCGGCCGACCACGTTCGTGATGTCGCCGCTGAACTCGAGCAAGCCCGAGCCCACGATGTCGGCCGACTCGATCAGCGGAACCTGTACGGCGAACCGGGTCGGCATCGAGACGTCGTCGGCGTCCATCCGGGCGACGACATCGAAGTCCGACGCATGCAGGCCCGCATCGAGCGCCGGGCCGAGTCCGCCGTTCTCCGCGATCTCGACGTAAGTGACCGGAACCGGCGAGGTGGACCGCAGGTGATCCAGGCAGCGAGCGAGGCCTTCGCCGACCGGCCCATCGCGGACGAGGATGATCTGATTGGGCGGAAGCTGCTGCTCATCGACCGAGCTGCGGAATGCCTGCTCGAGGAAGTCCGCGCGATCGCCGCCGAACACCGGCAGCATCAGCGCGAAGGGCTCGTGCACCGCGATTACCCTAGTCGTGATGAGGACTGATCCAGGGGTACGTCAGCCTGGGTCGGCACCCGTCGTGTATCTGCATGTCGGCGAGCCCAAGACCGGCAGCACCCACCTGCAGCAGGTCATGTGGCGCAACCGCGCCGCGCTTGCGCTCGACGGCGTCATGCTGCCGGGCCCCCGCCCACTCGCTCACTGGCGCGCGGCGATGGACCTCCGCGACGTCCCTCAGCAGCCGAACGACCCGATCGGCTCGTACGCCGGGGCGTGGGATCGGATCTCCCGTCAAGCGCAGCGCGCGCCGCGGGCCGCGGTCATCTCGCACGAGCTGTTCGCCGCCGTCAGCGAGGAGCAGGCCAAACGCGCGCTCGAGTCCTTCGGCGACGCCGAGGTCCACGTGATCCTCGGCGTACGCGACTTCGCGACGCTGATCCCCGCAGAGTGGCAGGAGAGCGTCAAGCACCGCAGCACCCGCGGCTGGGGCGACTGGGTGAGCGACATCATCGACCACGAAGCCGACGACGCCGAGCGCCGGCAGTTCTGGTTCTGGCGGGTCCACGACACGCTGGAGATCCTGCGGATCTGGTCACAAGGCCTGCCGCCCGAGCGGGTCCACGTCGTCACCGTCCCGCCCCGGGGCAGTGCGCCGGACCTGTTGTGGCAGCGGTTCTCCGGGATCATCGGGGCAAATCACAGAAGCGTCGACACCTCACGTGCCGAGTCCAACGCCTCGCTCGGTCTGACCGAGACCGAGCTGCTCCGCCAGATCAACCTCGCCATCCCCGAGGACATCCCGAACTGGTTCTACATGAACATCGTCAAGGACCAGCTCGCCGCTCAGGTGCTGGCAAACGAGCCGAAGCCCGAGCGCCTCGAGCTGCCCAAGGATCGCTTCGCCTGGGCAGCCAAGGAGTCCAAGCGCGTCGCCGCGGGACTGCGCGCTGCCGGTGTCGACATCGTCGGGGACCTTGCCGACCTCGCGCCCGTAAGAGGCAGAAGCACCTCGCGGCAAGCCTCGCGCAGCCCCGATCACCTCGAGGGCGACGAGCTGCTGCGGCCGGCGCTGTCCATCATCACAAGGCTGCTGGTGGATCGGGCCGTTGAGCAGGGCATCCAGCCGAGTGCCGAGCCGGCCGACGCGGCCAAGCAGTCGTCCCTGAAGCGGGCGGTGATTCGCGCCAGCCACCGCTCGCGCGTGGTTCACGGACTGCGGCGCGGCTACTGGAATGTCGCCAACACTGCCCGCCGTCGCCGCGGCGGACGCGGTAAACCAGGAGAGTGGGAGTGACCCGGGGGACGGTCTACCTGCACATCGGTGAGCCGAAGTGCGGGACGACCTTCTTGCAGGACGTGCTCTTCAGCCACCGCGCCGAGCTTGCAGAACACGGCGTCGACCTTCCGGGTGTCGACATCAGCGACCACTTCCGCGCGGCGCAGGACATCCTCGGGGTCGAACAGGACCCTGACGACCCAGGCGGGCTGTGGGCTGGATCATGGGACGCGCTCGCCAAGGCCGCGCGCACCAGCCAGCACAAGGCAGCTGTCATCACCCACGAGCTCTTCTGTGGTGCGGGCGACGAACAGGCCGCCCGGACGATCGCGAGCCTCGCGGGCGTTGACGTCCACGTCATCATCACCATCCGCGATCTCGCGGGGCTGCTACCCGCGGAGTGGCAGGAAACGGTCAAACACAAGAACGCGCGTACCTGGCAGGACTGGCTCGGCGACATCATCGACACCCCGCCGCGTCGCCGCCGGCCGCGCGCGCGGTGGTTCTGGTCGGCCCACGACACGGTGCGCGTCGTCGAACGCTGGTCCGCCTTGGTCGGCGCCGACCACGTGCACGTGGTGACGGTGCCGCCGTCCTCGGCTCCGCCGGACCTGCTGTGGCGTCGCTTCGCCAAGGCGATCGGCGCCGCCGACCTCAAGATCGAGCTGGATCAGACGAAGTCCAATCAGTCGCTCGGCGTCGCCGAGGTCGAGATGCTGCGCCGCCTCAACACGCGCCTCGACGAGATGCCGCTGTGGTTCTACGCCCGCAACGTCAAGGGCAAGCTCGCCCACGGCCTGCTCTCGGAGCGCGGCAGAGGTATGCGGCTGCAGATCCCTGAGGATCGACACGAGTGGGTCCGCCAGCAGTCGACCCGTCGGATCCGAAGGCTGCGCGCGAGCGGCGCCGACATCATCGGCAACCTGCAGGAGCTCGCGCCGCCGAAGGAGTTCCCGGTCGGCGTCCTGCCCGAGAACGTCACGGACCAAGAGCTGCTCAACGTCGCGCTCGACACCATCGCCACCATGTACGAACGCAGGTACGAACGCGCCACCGAGCTGCCGCGGCTCAACCGGATCGCGCGCGGCGCCGCCCCCGGCATCCTGCGATTCGTGCCGTTCCGCCGTGGCCGGTCTGCGGCCTGGAAGCTCGCACACGCGGTAGGCCGCCGGAAGTCATGACCGCGACGCCCCCGCCGTCGAAGGTGGTCGCAGTCGTCGTCACCTTCAACCGGCGTGAGCTCCTGCTCGAGTGCCTCGCCTCGATCGAGGCGCAGACCCGTCCGGTCGCCGAGATCATCGTCGTCGACAACGCGTCCTCCGACGGCACACCGGCCGCGATCGCCGAGCATCACCCGGAGGTCACGCTCTTCGAGCTGCCGACCAACCTCGGTGGGGCCGGTGGGTTCGCCTTCGGGGTCGCGGCCGCCAGGCCGCACGCCGGCCAAATCTGGCTGATGGACGACGACGCCGCGCCGCTGCCCGACGCGCTCGAACAGCTGCTCGCTGCTCGTGGCCGCTACCCCGGCCCGACGCCCGCGATCCTCGCGAGCCGGGTGATCAGCACCGACGGCCAGCCGATCCCGATGAACGTGCCGCGGGAGCGGCCGTTCGTCTCCGCCAAGGAGCGCTCCGACGCCGCCGAGGCGGGCTGCATGCCGATCCGCTCGGCGTCGTTCGTGTCGGTGCTCGTCGACGGCCTCGCGGCCCGACGCAACGAGCTGCCGGTCGCCGACTATTTCATCTGGAACGACGACTTCGAATACACCGCGCGCTTGCTGCGGTCATCGGTCGGCCTGCTGTGTCCGGACAGCGTGACGCGACATGCTGCCAAGCCACTCGCCGACCCCGGCGCGCGGATGCACTTCGAGGTACGCAACAAGATCTGGCTGTGGACCCGGAGCTCTGCTCTCAGCCCGAGGGAGCGACTCGCGTACGGCGGCTCGACGGTGCGCCGCTGGATGCGGTGGCTGCTTACGTCGTCGAACCGGCTGCTGCTCCTGCGTGGCCTGATAACGGGTACCGCCGAAGCCGTACGACATGGACCACGCCCGACCGCCGCTGTCCTCGAAGTAGCACACAAAGTCACCGCCACGGGCCGTCGTTAGGCGCGGACGTCCGATTCGCGAGGCACTTTGTGTGCTACTTCGAGCGAGGGGGCTTCTTGACCGACCACTTCGGCGGGATCTGACCAGGCCCCGCCGTACTGCACTTCAAGGTCGCCGCGCGGTAGTTGGCTTTGCGCATCTTCGGTAGCACCGGGAAGGTCGGCTTGCCCTGGCGGAGCGCGGCAAGGTCGAGACAGTCGGTCATGTCGTTCGCGTTTGCGTCGCGGTACGTCAGCGCGCCGAGGTTCCACTTGCGCTCGACCAGAGCAAGGATCGACCCGAAGTCATAGACCGTCGACGACACGTGGTCCCGCTTCGCATACGGCGAGACCACGACGGTCGGCACCCGGAAGCCGTAGCGCCGGAAGGCGTCGTACGTGTGCTCCTCGAGCCCGACGAGCGGCGGGATCGGGTCGGGTGCGAGTGCGACCGGCGGTGGCACATGGTCGTAGTAGCCCCCGTGCTCGTCGTAGGTCACGATCAGCAGAGTCTTGTGCCACGCGGGGCCGTTGCCGATCGCCTCGACGACCTCCTGCAGCAGCTTCTCGCCGACGACGATGTTCTGCGGGTTCTCCTGCGACTGGGTACCGAAGTCGGGATCGAGGAGGCTGAACGACGGCAGCTTCCCTGCTGCGGCGTCAGTGAAGAAGTCGTCGACTGGCTTCTTCTTCGCGAGGATCAGCCCGGTGTCAGGAGTCGGGAAGAGCTCCGCCGTCGCGCCGAGCGGGAAGCTCGCGCAATAGTCGGTCCAGCTGATCCCGTGCAACGTGAGCTTGTCGAAGATCGTGCCGTTCGCCGGCAACGGCAGCGTGAGGTCGGGAACGATTGTGTTGCCCGACGTACCGATGTCGTCGGTCATCCCTGCCGCCGTGCCCGCGATGAGGAAGCGCCGGTTCGGGTCGGTCTGGCCGAGCATCGAGGCGAAGAAGCGGTCGCACAGCGGGAAGTGCGTCGCGAGGTCGTAGGTGAACGGCAGGTCGCGTTCGTCCCAGTAGCCCATCGCGACCGGGCCGTTCGTCTTCGCGATCACCGGGCTGACCGGCGCGCGGACGAAGCCGTCCATCGCGCCGTTGTTGAACTGGTCGTGGCTGGCCCGCCACTCCTGACTGGGCTGCTGCGAGAGCTGACACGTGGTCGGCATCCGAAACGCGTGCTGGATCCTGCCGTCGTCATACGGGTTCGTCGCGGTCGGCTTGCCGTTGGCGCCGATTGTGAACCCGTCACCGCGCGGCGTCTGGCCCGGGCGTCGACCGAGCATCCCGAGCAGGTTGTCGTAGGAGTGGTTCTCCAACATCACTACGACGATGTGATCGATCCCCGGCATCGTGTCGGTGCCGGCGGGGAGATTCGGGAACGGCTTCGAACCGGGATGGCGCAACGACTTTTTGCCCAGTGCCTTCAAGGCCGCCCGGACTTCAGGAGCGTCGGTGCTCAACGCGTGAGCAGGGAGCGCCTCGGCCGGCCCCGCCGTACCGATCACCGCGCCGGCGGCGAGCGCGCCTGCGCCGCCCTTCAGGAACGACCTGCGGCTGAGCCGTCCGCGCTTTCCTTCGCCATCGCTTACCTGGTGATCTTTAGCCACCAGGCGATCATCCCTCAGGAAAGTGAAGTGCGGATGTACGCCGCTTCTGTGGCAGCGGTAGCGAAGTGGGTGCCGGTCTGCCACATCCACCACAGGTCGCCGAGCACGCCAGGCAGCTCGTCGGCGATCGTTGGCGTCGAGCCGTCCGCCGCTACCACCACCGGAGGAGCTCCGCCGATCGCGCTGTTGGGAATGACCAGCCGCGCGCCCGCCACGATCAGCGCGACGCCGACCAGACCAGCTGCGCCGATTCGGGTCAGCCGCATCATCTCGGGGTTGAAGCCTCGGGCCGCGTCGCGAACCCGCTCGGCAAGTGGCTTGCGAACCGGTCGGGCCACCGGGAGTCGAAGCGACCGGCGTACGACAAGCAGCGTTGCGATCAACGACGCAGCCGTGATCCCAACGAGCGCGGCAATCGCGATCAGCCAGGAGTGAGCGTCGCCCGTGACGGTGGCCTCGATCGCCTGTACCGCCCAATGGGTGCCGGCCAGGTCGCGCAACTCGGCGAGCCCAGGCCAGCTGACCGAAGGCGTCAGACCGGAGAGTACGAACTCGACGACGATGAGCATCGGAAGCACCGCCAGCGCCTTGTCAGCACTGCGCACCACGGCCGAGACCAAGAGTCCCAGAGCGACGGCGCTGATGCCGGCGAGCGCCAGCGCGATGATGATCTCGGCGATGCCAGACGGCAGGGCCGCACCCGTTCGCGGCACCTCCTGACGTTGCACCGCGAAGATGCCGACGATCGCGGCCTCGGCAGCGAGCAGCGGGCCGAGCACGGCGATCTTGGAGCCGACGTACGCCGCAGGCGAGAGTCCTGCGCGGTGTTCGCGGGTCAGGATGTGACGCTCTTTGACGATCTCGCGGATCGCGTTCGACATCCCCAGCCAAGTCAGGCAGGTCACCAGCAGAACGGCCATGCCGGTCGCCGACACCGGCGCACCGTAGGAGAGCTCGCCGACCGGACGGGCCAGGCCGTCCGGCACGACGAACGCGAGCAGCAGCCCGCCGAGCACGACGCCCTGGAAGGCAAGCAGCCAGGAACGCCGTCGGTCGGCAAAGGTCAGGTTGAAGTAGCGGTGGCTGAGCACTCGCAGCTGGCGCCGAACGCCTGGCCGGTCCGTTGCGGGCTCGTTGTCAGTGACATCGGACTCAGCGATCCGAGCAAGCGACGGGTGACCCGGCAGGACCCGCGGGCGGGCCGAGTCGAGCGCCGTGAACAGCTCCGCCGCGTTGGAGGTACCGAACCGCTCGTGCATCCGCGCCGGGTCGCCGAAGTAGGCAAGTCGACCGCCTGAGGCGAGCAGTACGACGCGGTCGCACATCGCGACCGCCGACTGGCTGTGAGTGACGATGACGACGGCGTGCCCGAGATCCGCGAGGCGACGCAGCGTGGTCAGGACGCTGCCTTCGTAGCCCGGGTCGAGGCTCGAGGTGGGCTCGTCGAGCACGAGCACTGCTGGGCGGCTCAACAGCTCGATCGCGATCGCCACGCGCTTGCGCTGGCCCGCGGACAGATTGCCGACCATCAGGTCGACCTGTCCGGTCAGTCGGGTGTCCTCGAGCACTGTGTCGACGCGCTGCAGGCGTTCGGCAAGGTCCGCTCCCGCCATCCGCAGCGAAGCGGCGTAGTCGAGGGTGCGGCGTACCGAGATATCGGTGTGCAGCGCATCGTCCTGTGGCACGTACCCGATGCCACGGCGACTCGGGTCGAGGGCGGTGACGTCGTGGCCAGCCACGACTACCGAGCCCGCGGCCAGCGGGATCGCTCCGACGAGCGCACGAGCAAGGGTGGTCTTGCCGGCACCGGTTGGGCCTGCGACGGCGAGCATCGATCCGCCAGGGACGACGAATCCGACTCCCTCAAGCAGCCGAGCGCCGCTGGCGGCATCAACGACGAGACCGTCGACGACGAGCGAGCCGCTGTGGCTGATCGGTGACGAGTCCACGCGCTGGTCTGGAATGAACGGCAAGGTCTGCACTTTGGTCTCCGGCGAGGTCATCGGCTAGTTGGTGCGCGAGGTGTAGCCAGGGCAGAAGAGCTTCACGGCCGTCCGCACGACGTAGTCGGCGGCGCCTGCCGTGACGGTCGTAAACGGCAGTTGCTTCACCTTTGCGGTGATCTCGGCCTTGATCTGCGGGTAGGTCTTGTTCTGGTCGAACGCCGAGCAGACGTCGTCGCCGAACTCGGCCACCTCTGACGAGGTGATCGAGAAGATCGTGTGGACGTAGTGCTTGAGTCCCGAGACCGCGCTGGACAGCGCTGCGGCCGACGGCTTCGTGCGAGCGGCCTTCGTGGGCACCGGCTTCTTCGGGGGCGTCTTGGGGTGGGTCTTCTTCTTGTGGTGCTTCTTCGCGGGCTGCTTGGTAGCGGGCTTGCTGGCCGGCTCGCTCGCCATCGACGCGGTCTGGCTCGCCGAGACGTTCGTTGCGGTCACGGGGTGGGAGTCGGCTGACTGGACCGCTGGGAGCACAGAGGCTGTGGAGGCCGCCGCTGAAGTCGTGACGTGGGCCGTCTTGCGGACCACGTGGTGCCTGGTGATCGCTGGGCGAGGGGCCACTTGGGCGGGAGCCTGAAGCGCTGCTGCGCCGATCCGGACGATGTTCGCGATCGGCGCCGCGCTGGCCTGTCCGTTGCCGCCACCAACGTCTCTTGGGACGGCACCTAAGGTGACCGCCAACGCCAGTCCGAGGGTGACGCAGGTGCCTGTCGCGATCGCCGTGCGAGTGTGCTGGCCGGCCACTGTCGTCTCCCCTGCTGGTGGTGTTTCGCCCCTTCTCGGGGCCCTACACAGGATTCGACAACTGGGGTGCCTGTGAACATGGCGAGGTCGAATGATTTCGGACTAGTCATCTCGACCTATCCGACACCACCCGGTTAGTCGCAAAGGTCCGGAGTGCGCGGGATGTCCGGACTCCGCGCCCGCCGTCCCTACCAGGTGACCGAGGTCACGGCCGTTGCGGCGCTTAGCTCCTTGGCCTGGCCTTGGCCTGGCCATTCGTAGACGTTTCCGCTGTCTCCCTCGAGGAGGACCTTGCCGTCCGTACTTACTGCTAGTGACGTCGGGGTGTCGTTTTCGGTGGTGTTGAACTCGACCTTTGGGGTG
Organism: Mycobacteriales bacterium; assembly: GCA_036267875.1. Taxonomy (GTDB): domain Bacteria; phylum Actinomycetota; class Actinomycetes; order JAFAQI01; family JAFAQI01; genus DASZTV01. Next base: position 20,597 of record DATAVE010000193.1, on the reverse strand, counting down.
TTGTTTGCGCAGCTGACTACCTCGATCGAGGTGCCGGTCTGGTTGGCGAACCACAGCGTGCCGTCGGGAGCCGTCGCCGCAATCGCGTCGGCCATTCCGCCGGCCGGCTGATACCCGGAGCAGGCGTTGGTCGACGGGTCCGCCGAGTCGCCGCTCGTCGAGTCGTAGCGGGCGAGGTAGCCCTGGTTGCCGGCACGCAGGAACGCGTCGACGTGCAGGTTGTCGGACTCCCAGACCGGGTCGCCCATGATTGCCGGGGGCTCGCTCGGGAAGTCGATCGTGCGGGTGGTCTGGTCGCTCAGGTTTTCGAAGACGAGGGCGCCCGTGCCGGCCATGCTCTGGTGGCAGCCGGAGGACTCGAGGTAGGCGAGCTTGCTGCCGTCCGGGCTCAGGTCGAACCCGACGATGCCATCGTCAGTGTCCTCGGCGGTCGCGACCGCCGTCGGCGTGCCGCCCGCGGTCGGTACCGAGTAGAGCGTCGGCAGGCAGTCGCCGACCCGCACCGTGTAGTAGAGCGAGTCGCCGTACTGGTGGACCTCGACCACGGTGCCGGTGACGCCGGGAACGGCGCCGTCGCTGGCTCCGGTCTGCGGATTGATCGCAACGAGTGATCCACCCTGCACGGCGTAGGCGTCGCCGGCCGTAGTGACCGGACCGCTACCGCTCGAGCCGAAGGTGACCTTCTCAGCCGCGAGGGCGGCGACCTTGCCGTCTGCGGATGACGCCACCGTCGCGACTACGACGCCCGCGTCGGAGGTTGCAGTGAACGGCACGCTCGCCGACCACTGTGCCGAGCCGTTTCCGAATGGACCGGTGTCGGCGTGTCCGAACAGGTCCGGCGTCTCCGCATTGCGGATCTCGACGGTTGCCTGCTCGTCGACCCCGTAGCCAGGACCACTGACCGTGACCGGAGACGTGACCGCAGCGTCAGCAGCGGGAGTGCTGAACTGCAGCTCGGCTGCCGGGTCCGAGGCGCCAGTCACGAGCCAGGCGTTCTGGTATTTGAGCAGGTGGACGACAGTGACAACATGCTCGCCGCCTCCGACTGTGCGGCTGACCGTGACGTTGGACTGCGAGTCGGAGGTCCCGGCACTGAAGGTGAAGTCGCCCTTCTGCAGCAGGTAGTGCTCGATCCATGACTCGGTGACCGCGGTTGGGTCTGAGATCCACGGCAAGTTGCCCTCGGCGTACTGCGTCTCCCACGCCTGCTCGTCCGTGGTGTTGGTGAACGGGAAGATCGCCGCAGCCGGGTAGCCATTCGACGTGACTGCGGGGGTCGGCGGGCCGCTGTCAGCTGGGATGACCCGGGCGTTGCCGCTGCCGTTGTTGGCGATCGCGTAGCCGCCGACCGCGCCACCGACGACGATGACCGCTGCAGCACCGGCGAGCGCCGGACGGAGCCAGCGCATCCGCGACTGGCGGGCACCAACCCGCTGCTGGATCCGGGACAGGCCGTCACCGGTGGGCTGTACCTGCTGTGCCTCGATGGCAAGAACGCGGCGCAGGGCATCTTCGGTTCGGTCGTCGTCGCTCATGACAATGACTCCAAGGACTCGCGCAGGGCGGCGATGCCGCGGGACGCGTGACTTTTCACCGCGCCGTTGCTGATCTGCAGGGCGTCGGCGATCTGGGATTCGGAAAGGTCTGAGTAGTAGCGAAGGACGAGCACTTCCCGCTGGCGGCGCGGCAGCTCGCGAAGAGCTGCCATCACGCCGGAGCGCTCGACCTCGTGCAGCGCGCTGTACTCCGCGCTCGGTGCGTCGGGCATCGGTGCCGGTGCTTTGCGGTCGACAACTTTGAGGTGGCGCAGCCGCGAGCGAGATCGATTCACGACTGCCTGACGCAGGTACGCGAGCGCCGCCTCGGGGTCGCGCAGCCGGCGCCAGGAGCTGTGCATCGCGACGAACGCGTCCTGCACGACATCCTCGGCGGCCGCGGTGTCGTGCAACAGAAGCGACGCCAGCCGCACCAGCGAGTAGTAGTGCGCGGTGTAGAGCGCGACGAGCGCCTCATCCGCGTCGCGCTGCGTGGCAGCGCGGTCCGGGGCGGTCACCAGGTGTCCCCTCGGTTCGGTTGCGACTACATCGATCACCAACGTACGACGCCCACTCGCGACGGTTGGTTTACCTGAGGTCGACTCGTCGCCTTGGCGTAGCGTTCGAACTGTGCGCTGGAAGCCAACCGCCCGCGAAATCCTTCCGGCATCAGCGCTCTTGGTTTTGGCTGCAGGCACCTACACCGTCTTCTCCGTCACCCCTGCGGGAGCGACGGCACCGACGGTCGTGCGCACGGTCAGCCCACTCGACGCAACTGGCTCGCTGAAGGCGTCATACCGAGTCACTCGCCACCTTGGTCACGGCACGTGCCAGCTCGGGTCGTTCCAGATTGGCTCCGCTTACCGCTGCGCCAGCCCGCAGGCGGGTGAGGTCGTCCTCGACCCGTGCTGGCCGCTCGCCACCGCGACGTCGACGATGGTGTGCCAGGACAAGCCGTGGCAGGCCAAGGTAGTCGAGCTGCACGTCATCGACAGCGCTGCTGGCGGGCCGAGCTCACGTGCAGCGGCAATGCCATGGGGTCTGCGTTTCGGCGCCAACATTCGCTGCCTGCGCGATGTCGGCGCGGTCCTGCGAGTCGATGGGAACCTGCTCGCGTACCACTGCTCTCACCACCGCGACGTGATCGGTGCGCCCCAGACCTCCGGTACGACGTGGCGGGCGCACGTCTACCGAACCGGTGCGCCCACTGCTACCGGTGAGAAGTCCGCCGGGTGGCAGGTCGTCAGTATCGCCTGGCTCGGAGCGCCGCTCGCCACGTCGAGCACACCGGAGCCGACACCGACCGTGACCGCCTCACCGACGTCGACGCCAACCGTCACCGCCACCGCCACCCCAAGCCCGACGGCGACGGCGACCGCTACGGCGACTGTCTAGGGGCGAACGATCCCGGCAACTTTGCCGTGGACGGGAACCACGTTGACGTACTGACCGGTGTACGGCGCATTGAGCATCCAGCCCGAGCCCAGGTAGATCCCGACATGGCTCAGATCGCCGTAGAACAGGACGAGGTCGCCCGGCAGAGCGTCAGCCGCCGGGATGAGCCGACCCTCTTCCCACTGGTAACCGGTGTAGTGCAACAGCTTCAGTCCGGCCCTGCCGAACGCCCATCGCACCAGCCCTGAGCAGTCAAAGGTGTCCGGGCCCGCCGCCGCCCATACGTAGGGATCGCCCAGGCGAGTCATCGCGGCACGGATCGCGACCATCGCAACACTCGGGTTCGCGGGCAACGTCGGCAACACCGGCTCGACGTAGACGCCATCGGCCCGTTGTGGCCGCGCGGGAAACACAGCGTCGTGCTTGCGATTGAGACCGAGACCGTGAGAGAGGCCGACCGCGACGGAGTGAGTGAACCGGCGCAGCGTGTGCGTCAGCGGGTGGCGTGGGTGGCGAGCTCGGATGCGGATCTGGTGCACCAGGTTGAACGGCACCGGACCCATCAGCGTCCGCGTGTCCCGCGGCTGCAGCGACGGGTCGTTGACCCGGGCCTGCTGCAGCGTCGCGTAGACCGCCGTCATGATCGCCGCCGCGGGCTGGCTCGAGAGGTTGGCAGGGGGCGCGGACAGCGCACCGCTGGACACCGCCTGGTCGACGAGGACAGCGGCCGCGAGCTGCAGGTCAGAGTCGTCGATCGATGCATTGCGCTGGTCGCGTGCAACCGCAAACGCCGGAAGCGGCGCGACCTTCGGCAAGCTGGCAGACGGCGCCGCGACGACCGCGGTTGCGATGCCGGTCACGATCGCCAGCGACAGTGCCAGCACCGGGCGGTTCAGCCGGCCCGACCTCAGCAACCCGAACGGCGGACGACGTACCTCACGGGGCAGCACGGTCGTCGAAGACGACGGCCCTGCGGGGATAGGCACCAAGTCACGGTATGCGCTCCACGGGAGGGTCGGCCGCGACTGTGGCGAATCCACCGACATGCAGCTCGAGCGACGGGTCCTCACCGCAACGATCGCAGCCGCCGCCGTGGCGCTGACCCCCGCGCTGGCCGCTGCCAAGCCACACGTCAGCGCCTCGCCCGCGATCACCATGTGCAACGTCGGCGTCACGATGAGCGACGGCGCGGTCATGCGGGCGAACGTCGTGCGGCCGGGGCCGGGCAAGCACGCGACGATCATGATCGTCGACGGATACAACAAGGATCTCGGTGACCCTGAGGGGCACTGCAAGAGCTACGACAGCTCGCTGACCGCTGCAGGGTTCAACGTCGTGACCTGGGATGACCGGGGCACCGGCTCGTCGGACGGCACCTGGGGCGTCTGGAACCACCGTACGCAGCAGGACTACGCCGAAGAGCTGAAGTGGATCGAGAAGCAGCCCTGGCAGAACGGCAAGATCGGGACTACCGGTACGTCCTACCTTGCGATCACCTCGCTGCTGGTCGCAGAGACCGGCGATCCGCACGTGAAGGCGGTGTTCGCGAACTACCCGATGGCCGACGCGTTCCGCGACGTGACCTACTTCGGCGGCGAGCTCGACTCGACGTTCATGCCGTTCTGGTTCGGCTTCACGCAGGCGACGAGCACGATGGTGCCGACGCAGCTGCTGCAAGGTGATGTCGGCACCGCTCCGGCGATCACCCTCGGGCATCGGTTGCTCCGCGGAGCCGGCGCGGTCGGCGCCGCAGCCATCGTCAACGCGGCGCTGCTCGACGAGAAGAACAACGGCCTGAACTCGCCGTACGACGACGCGGCGTTCAAGTACTCCTCACCCGCAACGCGAGCGTCGAAGATCCACGCCGCGGTGTTCTGGGTGGGCGGCTGGTATGACATCTTCCAGCGCGGCGAGCCGTATCTCTGGCACGCGCTGACCGGAACGCCCAAGGGCGGCAAGGTCTGGGTGCAGGGCGCGACCTACCACGGCGGCGCGATCCCGCAGTGGTCCTCGCTCGGCTACGGACCGACCGAGGAGTCGACCGAGGTCGCGTGGTTCCAGCACTACCTCGACGGCACGCACAACCAGTTCGGAGCGAGCAGCGCGGCTCACCACGTCTCGCCGATCAACCTGTGGGAGGTCGGCGCGAACCACTGGGGCCGCTACTCCTCCTGGCCACTGCCGGGGACGAAGTGGACCTCGTCCTACCTATCCGCTGCGAAGTCCGGCAGCAGCCTCAACTCGCTGAACGACGGCAGCCTCACCTCGGCCGCAGGTCAAGCAACCGGATCGTCAGCGATGCCGTTCGAGCCTGTCGGCAGCCTCTGCGACCGCGGCGACGCGCAGTGGTCGGCCGGGATCACTGCCGGACTTCCGTGCACGACGAACGAGACCCTCGCCGAGACCGGCACGCTCACCTTCACCACGGCTCCGCTCGAGCAGCCGATGCACATCGCCGGGCCGATCACACTCAACTTGTGGGCCACCCTGTCGCGGCCGGATGCCTCGCTCTATGCGGCCGTGACCGACGTGTCATCAACTGGCTCGCAGGAGATCTCATCCGGCGGGCTGGACGCACAGTTCCGTGCCCTCGACCAGGCGAAGACCTGGCGCGACTCCGCGGGCCAGGTGATCCTGCCGTACCACCCGTTCACCAAGGCCTCGCTCGAGCCAGTCCCGGCCGGCAAGCCGGAGCTGTACCGGATCGAGATCTACCCGACCGATACGACGATCGCGGCGGGTGACCGGCTGCGCCTGGTCGTCGGCACCGCCAACACCCCCGGCTTCGTCGTACCGGTCGACCGGCTGACGCAGATGCTCGGCGGCACCGTCACGGTGCTTTCTTCCGGGAGCCACCGCTCGAGCCTGCTGCTCCCGCTGCGCCCAACCGACTCGAAGTAGCACACAAACATGCCTCTGGCCGGCCTCCGACGAGGTCGAGCACGCTCCACAGCGATCGGGCTCGTGGCGATTGTGTGCTACTTCGGGTTCGCGAGCGGTGGCGCTGCCTCGCCGGCCAAGCCAGCCGCCGCGCAGGGCTTCTGGATTCCTGGCGACCTTCACGTCCATACGATCTACGGCCACGACACGTGCATCACCCCGTTGACGGCGTGGGACTACACGAAGCCGAACCGCGCCGCCAGGCGGCCATGTCCCGCGCCGTACACGTGGGGCTTCCCGCCCGTCGACCGGCTCGACGAGGCACTCCAACGAGGACTCCAGTACGTCGCGATCACCGACCACAACAACGTGATCAACCAGAGCGACCCCGCCGTCATCGCCTGGGAGAAGGCTCATCCGGACTTCGTATCGATCCCTGGCTACGAGAACTCCCAGGCCGGTCATGTGCAGATGCTTGGGGCGACCTCTTGCTACGGCAATCACAGGCCGACGAAGCAGATCGTCGGGTGCGACTCGACCCCGAAGGACAAGACCGTCCACGGGATGCAGGAGCTTGCCGATGCACTGCGTGCGCACGGTGGCGTCTTCCAGATCAACCACCCGAGTGACATGGACTGGCTGGGCACTTACGGACACAAGATCGTGCCGGACACCGTCGAGGTCTGGAACATCGGGTTGTGGGCCTATCAGAACCCACTGCCCAGCGCGAACGACAACAACTTCTCCTTGCGCTGGTACGACGTGTTCCTGCGACGCGGTGACGAGGTCGGGGTGACGGGCGGCAGCGACTCGCATTGGCGGCTCACCGACTCCTTCCAGGGCGTCGGCGACCCAACTACGTGGGTCTACGTCACGCAGCGATCGATCCAGGGAGTCCTCGACGGGATCAAGGCGCATCACACGTTCGTGTCCGACTTCCCACCAACCGAGCTGGGCGCGCAGATGTATCTCGAGGCCGACGCGAACCACGACGGGACCTACGAGGCGATAGCCGGCTCCCAGGTGACTCCGGGCGCGAACTACCGAGTTCGGACGGTCAACGCGCTGCCAGGCTCAGTCGTGCAGATCGTGACCGACCAGGGCACGGTGCGCGTACACCTGCCGCTCTCGGGGACGCTCACCTTCAAGCCGGGAGCCGACGGCATTCCGAAGGCGTCCCTGTTCCTACGCACCGAGCTGCTCGAGCCGGATGCCCGGCCGCTGCGCACGGATGTCTGCGACCCGATCGTCGGCAAGCAGACAACCATCTGTCGCGACGACCTGCTGATGGAGTCGCTGACCAGCCCGATCTTCATCCGGCCAGCCGCTAGCTAGTCGCCGCGACCAGAGGGCATCGGGAGTCGAGCGGTGGCACACTGCAACGGTGACCGAGCCGGAGCGACCGGACGACACGGCGGTCACACCCGTCGTGCTGAGGCGGCTGGCAATGCTGAGCGCCTTGCCGTTCGTCGGGTTCGTCCTCTTCGCGGTCGGCGGAGTCCTGGCGGTGGTGACGTTCAGCCATAACGGCTCCCCGCTCGAGTGCAGTGGCACATTCGCGCCCGGAACCGACGGGGCGTGCGGCCATCATTCGTATGTCCCCGCGATCGTGCTGCTCGTCATCGGCATCGTTGTGCTGATGGGCGCAACGCCGTCAAACCCAGCCGGCACCCCAGATGGCCGAGCCGCAGCAACCTCCGTTCACCCCGCCGGGAGCTTGACGGCGATGTAGTCGCCTGTCGTCCACGGCGGATCAGGTAACTGCTCGTCGAGCGTGCCACCGAGCTTGCAGTCGCCGGATCGGTAGTCACCAGGCATGTTCGGGTAGTAGACGGTCCAGTACGCGCGCGCGAGGTCGAGGCCTTCCTGCGGAGTGGCGCCGAGGAGCTGTGCGGTCTCGGCATCGCGCTGCAGCGCCTCGCACTCGGCCATCGCCTCGACCGGCTGACCGCGCATGTGCATCGACTCATGGGTGAGCACATGCACTGCGACGACCTCATCGAGGCTGGGGTGTGCCTGGTCGCCGTCGTAGTAGTGCTTCAGGTCCGCACACTGGGCGCGCGCGATAGTCGCGTGGTGCGCCGGGACACCACTCGCGTCGAACTTCACGTAGCCGAGATCGCCAGTGGCGTCCGTGAAGGTGTTGCCGAGCGTCTCACAATGCACCGTCGCAGGAGCACCGACCAGGATGCTCGCGACATGGTCGAGCTTCGCCTCTTCGCGGTGTCGCAGAAAGCCCGGCAACGCCAGCACGATCGCGAGAACCACGAGCAACGAGACGCTGATCACCGGGAAGCGTCGCCGTCGGCCGAGTGCGTCGTACCTGCGCAGGTAGCCGCGGATCCCGATCGCGCACGCCGCGATCACGGCGATCACCGCAAGGATCAGCAGCACCCCGAAACGATGACATGTCTACGGTTTGGGACGTGAGTGCCTCACAAATCTCCGCGCCACTGGCCGCGCTCGGCGTCACGAACCCGGTGATCGCGGCACCGATGGCGGGCGGGCCGACCGTGCCGGCGTTGGTGACCGGAGCATGGTCGGCGGGGAGCCTCGGCTTCCTGGCAGGCGGCTACAAGTCAGCCGATGCGCTGGCGACGCAGCTCTCGGAGGTCCGTACGACGACCGACGTTGTCGGGGTCAATCTCTTCGCGCCAAACCCACTGCCCGTGGATCGAGCCGAGTACGTCAGGTACGCCGCTGCAGTCCAGACCGTCGCCGGCCGTTACGACCTGGAGGTTGCGAACAGCGAACCGCTCGAGGACGACGACGCATGGTCGGACAAGATCGACCTGTTGCTCACCACCCCGGTACCAGTGGTCAGCTTCACGTTCGGCGTCCCGCCCACGTCGGTGATCAGTGCCCTTGCAAATGCGGGCAGCTACACGGTTCAGACAGTGACCTCGCCGACCGAGGTGGCCGCCGCGGAGGCTGCCGGTGTCGACGCCCTCGCCGTGCAGTCCGCCGCCGCAGGCGGGCATCGTGGCGTACTCGATCCACGAGGTCTCAGCGAGGACCGGCCGTTGCCCGAGTTGGTCGCGGCAGTTTGTCGACTCACTCGGTTGCCGGTCTATGCGGCGGGCGGGGTCGCCGGGCCGGCCGACGTCACTGCGGCACTGGCGGCCGGAGCAGGAGCGGTGATGGTCGGCACGCTGCTCATCCGAGCCGTCGAAAGCGGCGCCTCAGCGGTGCATCGAACTGCGGTCGCCGACCACGATCGCGGCGACCCTGTCGTCACGAAGGCGTTCACCGGTCGGCCGGCCCGTGGGTTGCCCAACGAGTTCATCTCGCGCTTCGAGGCGATCGCGCCGTTCGGATACCCGGCCGTGCACCATCTGACCGGCGCACTGCGAAAAGCCGCAGCCGCCGCCGGCGATCCCGAGTTGGTCAACCTCTGGGCAGGCACCGGCTATCGCGAGGCTCGCGAGGAACCTGCGGCGACGATCCTCGAGTGGCTGGCGACCGACAGCTAGACGAGTTCGTGCTCAACGACCTCGCTGCTGGTTCGATGCGTCTGCGGGTCGGTCCGCGCCGAGTCGACAAGCATGCCGGTGCTCAGCATCAGGCTGTGGCGCGTCATCAGCTCGGCGGTCTCCAGCGCGTCGGTGGACTCCAGGCCCATCCGGTCGGTGAGTACGCGCGCGTCGATGAGGCAGCGCAACACCCGCTCGGGCAGTTCGGCCGAGAAGTCGTCGAGGAGATGGTCAGCAAGCGTCGACCAATCACGGTGCTGAGGACAGCACCGCTGCATCGGCGCTGACCTGGTCGAAGTCGAAGAGGGCGCTGCCATTCCGAATCACTCCTCAAGGGCTGTGGTCGCACTCCCGGTCGGGTGCGACAGCACGCAACGATCGGCCCGCTGCTTGAGTCGTTCGGTACTTGTTGTGGTTATGCCCGATACACGGTTGGGTAAACGATCAAGGGGTACGCAGCGACACATTCGAGGAGCGTTCAATGCGACGGATTGCCTGCCTGGTTGGACTCGCGCTGAGCGCATCGATGCTCGCGGCGTCGCCGGTCGACGCCGCCGGTCATCCCACCTTGCACCTGAAGGTTCCGGCCCACGCGCATGCGAACAAGGCCGCAACGGTGACCTACAGCGTGTCGGGCGCGGGCTCCGACGCCGTGGCCCTCCAGCGCCTGTCCGGCACCACCTGGCAGACCGTCAAGAAGTTGCACTCGACCACCGGCACGGTCACCCTTCCCGCACTCCAGATCGGGGTCTACGACCTCCGGCTCGCGGCATACACCACGCACGGCCAGCTTGTCAGCGCCGTCGGGCACAAGCTGCGGGTCTTCGGAAAGGTGAAGTTCGCCCAGCTGTTCAATCTGCCAACCCACGCCTACAGCACGCCGGCTGCGAACTTCCACTACACGTTCCAGTTCTACAACGGTCGCGGCACCTACACCGCGCTCGTGGTGAAGAACGCTCCCTGCGACTCGGTGCACATTCAGTTCATCCCGGGCACGGACAGCGGCACCTCCACCGTCGTCGGCGTCAGCTCCGGCACGCTCTACCTCGGGCGACACAACCGCTCGAAGCTGCATGCCACCGTCGCGCCGCAACACGTCGGCCGGGTGGGCGGACCACTCGACCTCAACGGCGCGTGGTCGCTGCTGGTCGCGCAAGCAGCGAGTGGCGGGCAGCTCATGACCTGGTACGTCAACGGCTTCGCCGACTGTGACGCGCAGGGCATCACCACTTGGGCGACACCCGGGTCCGACTGATCCCATCAGACGTCGCGGCGCGCGAACGTCCACGTCCCGATCGCCATGGCCACGGCCGCGTAGATGACGAGCAGCGACATCCCGGTCCACGGACCGAAATAGTGCGGCTCGTGAAGCACCGCGCCCGTCGAGTTCGCCGCTATCTGCTCCGGCATGAACTTCAGCACTGAGTTCTGGACCGAAGACGGCAAGGCAGCGAAGACGCCCGGGAGCACCAACAGCAGCGCCACCATCGACGCGATGGCACCGGCGGTGTGCCGTAGGGCAAGGCCAATGCCGAGCGCCATCAAGCAGACGAGCGCGAGGTAGCCACCGGTCATTGCGATCGCGCGGATCACGCCGGGATCACCGATGTTGCTCACCGGCGCACGACCGGAGTGCAGTGACTGGCCGATGAAGTACGACGCGAACGAGATGACCTCGCCGACCACCAGCGCCACGCCGCCGTAAACCACGGCTTTCGCCAGCAACAGCGGCGTACGCCGAGGAGCCGCCGCAACGCTGCTGCGGATCGTGCCGCTCGCGTACTCGGCAGTGATTGCAAGTACGCCGAAGACCGCAACCGCCAGCTCGCCGAACGCGGCGCCGGCGAGGCTGTTGTTCGTCGGATCCCAGGTCGCCTTGTCGTGCGAGGAGAAGCTGTGGAACTGCGACGCGGCCTCGAAGCTGATCAGCGCACCGAGACCGACGGTCGTCGCCACAAGTGCTGCGATCGTCCACTTGCTGGAACGCAGTGACCGCAGCTTGATCCACTCAGCTCTCATCAGCTGACGGACCTCGGTTGTCGAAGTGACGCGTGTCATGACGTGCTCCCAATGGATTCGGTGAGTTCGAGGAACGCATCCTCGAGCGAGGTCTGGCGGGGAGTGAGCTGGTGGACGGCGAGTCGGGCCGCGAGTGCCAGATCGCCAATCTGTGCGGCGCGCATGCCGCTGACGACGAGTGAGTCGATGTCGCAGACCTCGACCGCGGCGCCCGACTTCGTCAACACCTGGGCGAGCTCGTCACGTTGCGGGGCGACGACCAGCACAGTGCCGGCGTCGGCGGCGGTGAGCTGCTCGGTCGGGCAGTCGGCGACGAGCCGGCCGCGCTGGATCACCACGAGGTGATCTGCAGTGACGGAGACCTCGGCAAGCAGATGACTCGACAGCAAGACGGTGCGGCCCTCCTGGGCGAGCGACCGCAACAGCTCACGGATCCAGCGCACGCCGTCAACGTCGAGGCCGTTGACCGGCTCGTCGAGGATGACGACGCCAGGGTCGCCGAGCAACGCGACAGCGACTCCGAGCCGCTGACCCATGCCGAGCGAGAATCCACCGACACGGCGGTCGGCGGCGTTGGCAATACCGACCAGCTCGAGCAGCTCGTCGACTCGGTTGAAGGCGATCCCCTGACTGGCCGCGAGATAGCGCAGATGCTCGCGGGCGCTTCTGCCCGGGTGAAGTGCCTTTGCTTCGAGCAGCGCACCCACACTGCGCAGCGGGTTGGCGATGTCGCGATACGGCTTGCCGCCGATGTGCGCCCATCCGTTGTCCGGCCGGTCGAGTCCGACGATCATCCGCATGGTCGTCGATTTCCCCGCGCCGTTGGGCCCGAGGAAGCCGGTGACCTTGCCGGGCTCGACGGTGAAGCTCAGATCGTCGACCGCGAGCGAAGATCCGTAACGCTTCGTCAGCTGGTGAACTTCGATTGCATCCATGCAGCCAGCCTGCGGATCGGCCGGCTCTCACAACAGCCGGACGCCCCCCGACCTGCGGTAGGGAAAACCCCCGGTGGACAAGGGGGCGGACCGGCTGGGCGACGCGGCGCGCTTGCGGCACGCTGGTCGGCATGCGAATGCTGAAGGTGTACGCCGAGCCCCGGACCTGGGGTGCACTCGGCTACTGCCTGTTCGGCTTCCCGCTCGCAGTCGCCGGCTTTGTGTTCGTGGTCGTCTCACTCGCCGTCTCCGCCGGGCTCTCGGTGACGTTGATCGGATTGCCGTTGTTGGGCCTCGCCGTCGCGATGGCCCGTGGTTGGGCTTCGGCATACCGCGGGATGGGCCGCGCGTTTCTGAGCATCGATGTCGCGGCCCCGGCGCCGCGCCGCAGACGACCTGGGCTTCTCGGCTATCTCGGCGAGCGCAACGGCTGGCGCGCCATCTTGTTCATGCTCCTTCGGTTCCCGCTCGGCATCATCGACTTCGTCTTCGCCGTCGCGCTGCTCGCCTACACCTGGGGCAGCCTCACCTACCCGATCTGGTGGCACCTCCTCCATCAGAGCTTCCACGGTCGCGAGCGTCATGGGCTCCAGTTCGGTGACGGCAGGTTCGCCGACACCCCGGACCGCATCGCCCTGGTCGTCGGCGCGGGTGTTGCGCTCGCGCTGCTCTGGCCGTGGGTGCTTCGGGGGCTGGTGTCCCTTGATCGTCTACTGATCCGGGGACTGCTTGGCCCGAGTGAGGCCGACCTGCGGATTCAGTCGCTCGAAGAGACCCGATCGATTGCCGTCGACGAGTCTGTGGCCGCATTACGACGAATCGAGCGCGACCTCCACGATGGCGCGCAGGCGCGGCTCGTTGGTCTCGCGATGAGTCTCGGACTCGTGAAGGACGAGCTCGAAAGCGCAGACTCCGAGGTAGCAATCGCCCGCGTCCGGGAGCTGGTCGACGCCGCTCACCGGGAGGCGAAGGGCACCATCGTCGACCTGCGCGATCTGGCCCGCGGCATTCACCCGCCGGCCCTCGACAACGGCCTTCCCGACGCCCTGGCAACGTTGGCCGCGAGGTCGACACTTCCCACCGCGCTACAGGTCGACCTGCCGCAGCGGCCGACACCCGCGATCGAGTCGATCGTCTACTTCTGCACGGCCGAGCTCCTGACCAACGCCGTCAAGCACAGTGGCGCGCACCGCGCGTCGGTCGACGTCCGGTGGGTGGAGGACACCCTCTACGTGCGGGTGCATGACGATGGCGGCGGCGGCGCGTCACCCAAGCTCGGCAGTGGGCTCGCCGGTCTCGCCGACCGCATCGCGACCGTCGACGGCACGATGGATGTCGTGAGCCCGGCCGGCGGTCCGACCAACGTGACGATCTCGATCCCGGTCGCCTGATGCGGATCTCGATCGCGGAGGACGCCGCAATCCTCCGGGATGGTCTGGCTCAGCTATTGACTGCCCGCGGCCACGAGATCGTCGCAGCAGTACCTACTGCCGTCGAGCTGATGAAGGCCGTCGATGCCGCCGTCCCCGACCTAGTCGTCGTCGACATTCGGATGCCACCGACGCACACGACCGAAGGGCTAGTCGCAGCAATCGAGCTGCGTGCCCGACATCCCGGACTCGGAGTACTTGTCTTCTCCCAGTACGTCGAGACCCGGTATGCCGCGGACCTGCTCACGGACGGGGCTGAGGGTGTCGGCTACCTGCTCAAGGAGCGCGTCGCCGACATCAGCGAGTTCCTCGACGCCCTCGACCGGATCGCGGCCGGTGGCACTGTGCTCGACCCCGAAGTTGTCACCCAGCTGCTGGGCGCCACACGTCGTACGGACACCCTCGACGCACTGACCGCACGCGAGCGACAGGTGCTCCGGCTGATGGCCGAAGGTCGGGCCAACGCGGCCATCGCATCGACGCTGCATCTGTCAGCGGGGTCGGTCGAGAAGTACGTCACGAGCATCTTCAGCAAGCTCGACCTGGCGCCGTCGTCGGACGACCACCGGCGAGTGCTCGCGGTCCTCCGCTGGCTCGAGTCGTAGCGATGCCCTGCTCCCGGCCGGTTGTGACAGGACACAAACGAGTCACCCTGCATCGCGGCAAGGTTGTGCAACTCGACCAATCGGTTACACGGTGTTACGTTTCGCGCGCCGGACCGAACCCAGCTCAAGGATGAGCGGTCGATTCGGAGCTGCGCAGGGGTGCGCGGGGTAACCAAAGGGGCGGCGCGATGCGCATTCGTCAGGTATCTCCGATTCTTGCGGCCGGGTGTGCCGCGGTCCTCTCGATAGCGAGTGCACCGCCTGCGTCTGCCGCACCAGTGCCGGCAACCCCGGCCACCGCAGCGCCGCTGCCGGTGCCCGCCGCACTGTCGTTCATTACGCCGAACCTCGCGCTTACGCAGGCCGAGACCACGGCCGCCGCCCTTGTCTCGACCGTGAAATCGACGCTCACTACGGTGACGTCTGCCGGCGGCGCGATCGTGACCGCGCTTTCACCGACGCTGACGAGCACCGTGACCTCGCTCGTCGCGGCCGTGAAGCAAACCGTCGCTGACGCCGCCGCGCTCAACACCACGGCGGTGGGCGACGACCTCACCGCAGAAGCGAGCACGCTCGAGACCGAACTTCAGGGCGAGCTGTCCGTCATCGAGACCCTCGGGCTCACCCAAGGCCTGTCACTCGTTCAGCACGTCGTCACACCGACCTGCTCGCTGCTCGCGACGCCGACCACACTGCTTGGTGGCCTCGGCCTCAACCTGAACAACTTCACGTCGCTGCTCTCTCCGATCACCCAGATCAACGCGACGACCGACACGTTGATCGGTACGACGTACAAGACCCTCTACCAGGACATTGTCAGCGCCCTCACCTCCGCGCTCGGCGCGAACGGGGCGTTGCTCAGCCTGCTGGAGTACAACGTCCACACGACGTACTACCCGCCGAATGGCGCCACGCCGGTAGTTCGCGACACCCCCGCACTCCTCGACGTGCCGACTCCGCTCGACGTCGACGGAAGCACCGGCTTCGACCTCTGCGCGACGTTGACGGTCGGCTCCGATGGCACGATCGGAGAGCAGATCTCCAAGATGCCGCTCGCGAACCCGCTGCTTCCCGTAGACGTCAGCGCGCAGGTGCTCGGCGGTGCGATCAACATCGGAATGAACACCGAAGACTCCACCGTGCCGCTCAACTTCACGACGGCGTACTCGAGCACGAGCGGAACCACGGCGGTAGACAACACCTACCTCGTCCAGCGCGGAGCGCTGCTCACCATTCCCACGCTGCTGGGGATTCTCAAGCTTCTCGTGACTGTCCCGGCACCGACACCGATCGTCACCCAGGTCATCGGGATCGGGGCCGGCAGCGCCGTCACGGCGTCGTTGCGCTACGTCAATGTCCCCGGTGCCTCGCACGTCCGGCTCACATCGAGTCCTTCGACCAACCTGAGCTACACCGCCGACGTAGCGGCCAACCAGTTCAGCTACGCGCTTGCGACAGGCACGACCACAATCGGCACGACGTCGACACCGGCTCCCCCCGCCGTCGACTTCTGCTACTCGACGAGCAGCGGCGCATGCTCCGATGCGCCGGCCGCAGAGGTTGCGACTGACAAGGGCTCGCTCAGCCTCAATGCGAGCGCGCCGGTCAAGATCGACCAGTACCTGAAGACTGCGACGACCGGTGACGGCGTCAGTTGCACCGCGCTGCCGGTGCTCGACGCCCACCTCACCGCGTCGAAGTTCTACCTGAGCCAGGCGCCCGGCACGACGAGCCCGTCGTCGGGCGCGATCTGGGCCGACAGCGCGGGAACGCCGGTGTCCGGCTGCGTATCGATGATCGGCCTCAACTCCACGTTGCCGACCGGCTTCGCGGCAACAAAGCGGCAGGCACTGTTCCACACCCTCCCGCTCACCGCGGATGCCAAGTCCGGCTCAGTGACTTGTCCGGCCGGGACCACGCTCACCCAGAACCTGCTCACCAACCTGCAGCCCGTGCTCTGCCCGGTGCCGCCGGTCAACACAGCCGTGCCGACGGTCACCGGCACGACCTTCGTCGGCGCGACCCTCACCGGGCACAGCGGCACTTGGACTGCCGCGCCTAACGCACCCGCGTTCACCTACCAGTGGCAGCGTTGCGATGGCAGCGGCGCGAACTGCTCGAACATCTCGGGCGCCAATGCCGTCACCTACACCTCGCCCGTCGGCTCCCCGCCGTCCAGCTCACCGGATCTCGGTAAGACGCTGCGCCTTGTCGTCACTGGAACGAACGCCGACGGCACGGCGACCGCAACCTCGGCGGCGACCGCGCCCATCACCTTGCCGCCAGCGCCCGACCTGGCGACGGCACCGGTGATCTCCGGTTCGCTTGGCTCGGGACAGACGCTGACCGTCAGCAACGGCACGTGGAACAACGGCGTGTCGAGCTTCAGCTACCAGTGGACCCGATGCGACCGCGACGGCGTCAGCCATTGCGCCCCCGCGACCGGCGCCGGCGCGACGACGAGCAGCTATGTCGTGTCACACGCCGACGAGGGCTCCACCCTCGAGGCAACGGTCACCGCGACCAACCTTGGCGGCTCGGCACACGCCACCAGTGCCCAGGTCACCATCCCCGGTGTTCCGACCAACACTGCCGTGCCGGTCGTCCAGGATGGTGGCTCTTCAGCTACTGGCAGCACCGTGCTCGCGGGTGACCATCTGAAGGTCACAAACGGTTCCTGGACCGATGCCACGAGCTTCACCTATCAGTGGCAGAGCTGCGACGCGACGCAGACAACGTGCTCGAACATCGCGGAGGCGACGTCTCAGACCTACACGGTCGCCAACGGCGACGTGGGCTCGACACTGCGGGCGATCGTCACGGGCAACAACGCCAACCAGGCCCCCGACGGTTCGGCGACAGCTACCGCAGGCGCGACCGGGCTTGTGATCGCCAACAACCAGCAGCTCGACCTTGGAACGGTCGTTCCCGACGGGACAGTCGACGCCTCGGCGCCCGGCGCGGGCGGCACGTCATACGTCGGCGGATCGTTCGACACGGTCGGCCCGTTCGTCGGCGGTGCCGCGGCGGTCTCGACCTCGGCCGCCGCGATCGCGCACGCCGCGCAAGCGCTCGGCGGTGCGGTCAAGACGGTGCGAGCGGACGGATCAGGCGGCTACTTCCTCGGCGGATCTTTCACCTCGGTGCTCGGCTCGGCCTGCGCCGGCCTTGCTCACATCACATCGGCTGGTGCTCTTGACCCGGCGTACTGCCTGTCCGGGTTCACCGGCGAAGTTCGCTCTCTGGACCAGATCGGGAGCCTGCTCGCCGCCGGAGGGTCGTTCTCTGCTGCGGGTCACAGCAACCTGATCTTCATCACCCCGGCCGGCGCGGTGACCGGCGTCACCGGCGGCGACCCGAACGGCGCAGTCAACGCGATCGCGGACGATGGCCCGACCAACACCACCCTCCCGGTCACGAGCTTCTACGTCGGAGGGGACTTCACCAATCTCGCCGGCACGGCGTTCGGGCATCTCGCCAAGCTGCAACCGTCCGGCACCGCCGTAGCACCGGTCGCGTGGGCAGCATCCGTTACCTGCGGCGCAACGTGCACAGCACCGACGGTCAACACGATCAGCGAGCTGGCGTTCTCGAACGGCCTGCTTACGTACATGTTGGTCGGCGGCAAGTTCGACAACGCGGTAGGCGGCGCAAGCCCGCAGACGCCGACGGCGCGACACGACGCCGCAGCGTTCGGCACCGGCGTCAACGCGGCGGTCGGCGGCTGGAACCCGAACCCCGACGGTGAGGTCCGGGCAATCTCGGTCCCGGTGACCAACCTCACGACCGCATCACCGCCGTCGGCGGTCTACCTCGGTGGCGACTTCACCCACATCGGCGCCACGACAAACGTCATCGCTGTCTCGCACCTGGGCGAGTTCTCGATGAACAGCCTCGAGGGCAACGGCACCGCGAATGGCGGCGCGACCGCCACCAGCTCACCTTCCACGGTGTGGACGCCGAACGCGAACGCGACTGTCGACGCGATCACGGTGTCCGCGGCCGGCAACGTCTACGTCGGTGGTGCGTTCACGACGGTCAACGGCGCGACGCGCCACCGCATCGCCGAGGTCGGTCCGTCGGCCACCACGGCTCCCGCTCTGCTGTCGTTCGACCCGAACGCCGGCCAGCAGGTCTATGGCCTCGCCCACGACGCGAGCAACATCTACGTCGGCGGCGGCTTCGCGGTGCTCGGCGGTACGACACGGATCAATGCCGCACAGATCAGCCCCACAACCGGCGTCACTGCTTGGAACCCCGCGCCTGACGGCGTCGTCCGCGCGATCGCGGTCAACGCCAGCGGCGTGTGGCTTGGCGGCGCGTTCAGCCACTCCGGTGGCGCCAGCCGCGGCGCGGTTGCGCTCGTCGACCCAACGACCGGTTCGGCGCTCGGTGCCGACCCCGGACTCATCGGCACAGTGCGCGCACTCGCCTCAGACGGAACCGGCGGCGTCTACGCGGGCGGTCAGTTCACCAGCAGCGGCCCGGCGAACCTCGTCGAAATCAGTCAGGCCGGCACCGTTGGCGGCTGGAATCCCGGCGTTGACGGAGCCGTCGACGCGGTCAGCGTCGCCAACGGTGGCGTATACATCGGCGGCTCGTTCGGGAACGCCGGCGGCACGGCCCGCATCAATGCCGCCGAGCTCGATCCGGTGAGCGCTGCAGCTACGACATGGAACCCCGCTCCCGACGGCGCCGTACTTGCGATCGTTGCTAACAGCGCTGTCGTGTACCTCGGTGGCTCATTCGCCAACGCGGGAGGCTCACCGAGCGCAAATCTCGCGGCAGTCGATCCCATAACAGGAACCGCGACGAGTTGGAATCCAGGTGCCAGCGGGACCGTCGACACGATCGCCGTGCTCGGTGACACCGTCTACGTCGGGGGCGCGTTCAGTGAGGCCGGCGGAGGCTCGTCGAGCAACCTCGCAGCACTGTCTGGTAGCGACGGGACGCCCACCTCGTTCACGCCGGCACCCGACGGGCCGGTCCTGACGGTCTCGGCGGCACCAAGTGGACTGCTGACCGTCGGCGGCTCGTTTGCCACAGTCAGCGGCGGCGGAGTCTCGTCACCGAATCTCGCGTTCTTCGGCGGCTGACGGGAGGCCGACCTCCACAGTCGAGGTGAGGTGGTTGCCGAGGTCGTTGTCCGCGCGGACGACCACCTCGACGACCCGCTCGCCATCGGCCATGGTCTCGCCGGCAACCTGACCGCGGAACCGCAGCGGCTGGCCAGGGATCGCCGGCCCACCGAGTCGGGTCGAGATCTGGCGGACCCGTGAGTCGGGTCCGGCCCAGTCCGTGACATAGCGCGAGACGTAGCCGTTGCTGGTCAGGATGTTCATGAAGATGTCGGGCGCGCCCTGCTTGATCGCAAAGTCGCGGTCGTGGTGCACCGGCATGAAGTCCCGCGATGCGATCGCACCCGCAACGACGACGGTCGCCGTCACCTCGAGGTCGAACGCCGGCAGCTCCTCGCCCGGCAACGGGTCCGGCACCGGCTTCGGTCCCCTGGCTTCGCGTGACTCCGGGGGCGGCCCAGGTGCGAACTTGAAGACGGTGAACAGCTGTCGGCCAACGGACTCACCTGTGGCGTCGAAGAAGCGGTTGGACCACGCGATGAAGTAGCCCTTGCCGAGGCCGGAGTGCTTCTGCTCAGAGACCGACTCGAACGCCGTGTCGGAAGTGAGCACGTCTGCGACCCGCAGGTAGCGATCGAAGGTGAGCTCGGTGTTGGTCGCGAGCGTCCCGACGTACCCAGCGGCGGCGAGCACCGACAGTGGGCTGGCGGCGCCGACCTCGCCAGCCGACCCGCCTCGCTCGCGGATGCCGTCGATCGTCGGTCGCCCCATCGTCCAGGTCTGCAGCATTGCGGGCGGCGCGACGATCTCGCCGAACCGCGTCGCGGTGGCCGTTGCCTCGTCGTAGGCCGGGTGGCGGTCGTCGAGAGCGTCTACCCAGTGCCGGATCATCGCGACGTTGACCGGGTCCGGCGCAACCGAAGGCCCTGACAAGCCCATCGGCTTGCCGATCTTCGTCAGCAGCTCATCTCGTAGTGCGTCGTCCACTCGAACACCTCATCACGACGCGGCTCGCCACCGACGCAGGTGGCTTACGAGTCACCCTCGCTGAGCAAGGTCTCGCGCAGCTTGGCGATAGCGAAGCCCCAGCCCTGCTCGACCTTGACCTTGCCGGGGATGGCGATCTCGTCAGGCGAGGTCACCGCGTCGAGCAGCGCTGGACCGGGATGCGCCAGCAGGGCCGCGACCGCCTCGTCGACAGCGTCCGGCCGCTCGACGCGCACCGCGTGCAGGCCGATCGCGCGAGC
>DATAVE010000192.1:0-3475 GCA_036267875.1 Mycobacteriales bacterium | reverse complement strand
CTCCTCTACCAACGATTCCCTTCGGTCGCAGCCTTGATGCGTGGACGACCACGCCGCGCCTGGCAGGTGCGCTTCCCATTCGGGCGAACGCTCCGAAGTGCTAGTTGACGCCGATCAGGTCGATGACGAAGACGAGGGTCTGGCCCGACAGCCGATGACCGCCGCCAGCCGGACCGTAGGCGAGATGCGGTGGGCACGTGAGCTGCCGGCGACCGCCGACCTTCATGCCGGGAATGCCGTCCTGCCAGCCCTGGATCAGCCCCTGCAGCGGGAACTCGATCGACTCGCCGCGGTTCCAGGACGCGTCGAACTCCGACCCCGAGCTGAACTCGACGCCGACGTAATGCACCTCGACCTTGTCGCCGGGCTTGGCTTCGTCGCCCGTTCCGACGACGAGATCCTCGATGACCAGGTCCGTCGGCGCATCGCCGCCGTTGCCGGTGAGCTCCGGCTTGGTGAGAGACATGACCCCACCCTAGGACGGCGTCGCGGCCCAGCGAAGGCGTCTAGGGTCACCTGCATGCGCGCCGCCGTCACCGTCCACATGAACGCCGCCCCGGACAAGGCCTGGGGCCTCATCTCCGACATCACCAAGATGGGCGACTACAGCCCCGAGGTCGTCGAAGCCGAGTGGCTGGGCGACGCCACCGGGCCGGCGCTCGGCGCCCGCTATCGGGGTCACGTCAAGCGCAACGAGAAGTGGCCGGTCCTCTACTGGACCACCTGCGAGATCACCGAGTGCACGCCAGGCGAGGTCTTCGAGTTCGCCGTGGTGTTCGGCAAGACGAAGGCGAACGTGTGGCGCTACGAGTTCCGCGCTGCGGACAGCGGCACCGACGTCACGGAGTCCTACGACCTCGGCGACAACTTCTTCACCAAGCTCTGGTACCCGCTCGGCGGCTTCCTGCGCGACCGCCGCAACCAGCGAGACATGCTCAAGACCCTCGAGCGCGTGAAGACCGTCGCCGAGAGCGCCTAGCGGTGTCCCTCATTCGAAGCGGTGACGATGGCGGCACGCTGGGCACCGGATCGGACAGATCGGGGATGCGACCCCGGACCGGGCCTCGATGCTTCACCTGGCGGGCATGCGCAACCTCATCGCTTGCGTCGCGATCGACTACCTGCGAGAGGTCCAGTACCGCCAGCCGCTACATGTCCGGCTGAGGGTCTCGCGGATCGGTACGACCTGCGGGGTTGATATCGCGCTATCATCGTGGGGTGGCTCAGTTGATCGTTCGTCAGCTCGACGAGGATGTGAAGCTTGCCCTCCAGCGCCGCGCGAAAGCACATGACCGCTCGACCGAGGAAGAGGTCCGCGAGATCCTGCGAGCCGCGGTACGAACGTCCCAGCCTGGGCCGGTAAGGCTCGGCTCGGCGATCGCCGACCGGTTCCGCGGTCGCGGCCTGCGCGACGACATCGTCGAACTGCACGGGCAGCCGGTACGACCCGCTCAGTTCGACAAGTGATCATCCTCGACACAAATGTTCTGTCGGCTCTGATGCGTGACCGACCCGATCCTGCCGTCATCAGCTGGCTCGACGAGCAACCGGCCGAGTCGATCTGGACCACTGCCGTCACCGTGCTCGAGGTTCGGATGGGCCTTGAGCTCCTGCGCGTCAGTCGTCGCCGGACACAACTGGAAACCGCCTTCAACCAACTATGTCAACAAGACCTGGACGGCCGGGTCCTGGCGTTCGACACCACCGCCGCGGACGCGGCTGCAATCGCGCTCGCCGCAGCACAGCGACGCGGCCAATCGATCGAGATCCGGGACGGGCAGATCGCAGGTATCTGCCTCGCACGCCGCGCAACCCTCGCCACCGGGAACATCCGGCATTTCGAACCTCTCAGAGTCACCGTTGTCGATCCGTGGGGTGGCTCTTGACCACCCGCGTAGAACCGGCGATCGACGCGAGATCGCTGTCGAAGTCATATGGAACTCAACGCGGCATCGTCGAGGTGGATCTTGCTGCCGCAGCCGGCGAGGTGGTCGGCCTGGTCGGCGCCAACGGTGCCGGAAAGACCACCTTCATCCGGACGATGTTGGACTTCATCCGTCCGACCGCTGGCGACGTGCGGGTGTTCGGGCTGGACAGCGTGCGGGACTCGGTCGAGGTCCGGCGCCGTACCGCCTACCTTCCGGGAGATCTCGTCCTGCCGCCGAGGACCACCGGGTCCGACGCGCTGCGCCGATATAGCGCCGGGCGTCCGCCGCTCGACCCGGCTCGGGTAAAGACCCTGGCAAGCCGGCTGGACCTGGACCTGTCGCGCAAGGTCGAAGACCTCTCGAAGGGGAACCGGCAGAAGGTCGGTCTGATGATTGCCTTCGCGCCCCATGTCGATCTGCTGGTACTCGATGAACCGACCAGCGGACTCGACCCGCTGCTGCAGCGAGAGTTCGCGTCACTGATCGCTGAGGTCGCCAATGACGGCGTCACCGTCCTACTGTCCAGCCACGTCATGTCCGAGGTCGAGCAGGTAGCCCAGCGAGTCGCGCTGATGCGCGACGGACGGATCGCCGCCGTCGATGACCTGGCCGCGATCCACGCCCGGGCACGCCGGAGGGGCCGGGTCCGGGCGCTCGATCCCGACGACCTGTCGCGGATCGCCGATGCGCTGCGCGCGACCGACAGCATCACGAACTCAACGGTCGACGGCGACGTGGTCGCATTCGCCTGCGTCGGGTCGATGGACGAGGTCATCAAGACGCTGAGCCGTTTCGGGATCGCCGAGCTCGACGTCGCCCACAGCGACCTTGAAGACGCGTTCTTCTCGACGTACGACGACGCTGCCTGCGGCGAGGGGAAGGCATCGTGACCGCAGCCACGTGGCCCCGGATGCTCCGCAGCGAGCTTCGGCTGCCACTTCGCTCGGTGCTGGTTTGGTCGATGTCGATGGCGGCGCTGGTCTTCCTCGTCGTCGGGGTCTACCCGTCGATCCGGGACAACCACTCCTTCGACTCGGTCTACGGCAACCTCTCCCCCACAATGCAGGCACTGCTCGGCGGGTCGAGCCTCACCTCGGCGACCGGTTACCTCAGCACGCAGCTCTTCGCGTTCTTCCTGCCCGCCGTCTTGCTCGTCTTCGCGATCAGCCGAGGGGCCGCGGCGATTGCGGGTGAGGAGGAGCAACACACCCTCGACTTACTACTCGCCCAGCCAATCCGCCGCCGGAACGTCTACCTGCAGAAGTCCGCTTCCGTGCTCATCGGCATCGCGGCATTGACCGTCGCCAGCTGGATCCCGCTGGCGGCGATGGACTCGGCGGTCCGATTCGACGTGCCGGTCAGTCACCTGACGGGCGTATGCCTGCAGATGGGCTTGTTCTGTTGCACGCTCGCCCTCTGCGCACAGGCCGTCGCGGCGGCATTCGGCCGGCGGGTCGCCGGAATCGCCACCGTTGTCGCCTACACCGTCCTCGGGTACATCCTCTACGGGCTGAGCATGACCGTGCATGCGTTGTCCTACCTGCGAC
>DATAVE010000191.1:0-5168 GCA_036267875.1 Mycobacteriales bacterium | reverse complement strand
GAGGGCAGGTTGCCCACGTGTTACTCACCCGTTCGCCACTAGGACACCTCCCCGAAGGGAGGGCCTCGTTCGACTTGCATGTGTTAAGCACGCCGCCAGCGTTCGTCCTGAGCCAGGATCAAACTCTCCATTGATGTCTGTCAGGTGACCGGACTGCGAAGAACCGACCACCAAACTCAACGGAGCCACGTGCGCTGGTCGCACAACGTGGATCCTGGCGATTGAGCAGACGTTCGTTTGCTGTTCGTCTGTCATCGCCAAATAAAACTCGCAACCAAGCGCCGCCGAAGCGACGTCTGACGCGAATCAGTTGGCACTGACTTTTGGCACGCTGTTGAGTTCTCAAAGGACGGATGCGCACCGTCTAGGTCTTTCGACCCGTCTCGGGGCAACCGGTCCACTGTATGGCAACCAAAGTTCACTGTCAAAACCTGACAAGCTCAACTTCAGCGTGGACCGGCCGTCGATAGTACGCCGGCCAACGACCTTTTGCCACGTCGCAGGACGATCCATCCGTTGGCCAGCAGATCATCGGTGGTTGGAGCCGCCTCAGCGTTCGAGACACGCTCGTTGTTGAGGTACGCGCCGCCCTCGTCGATCGCCCGTCGGGCGGCCGACTTGCTCGGGCACAGGCCGGTGGCGACCAGGAGGTCGATCACGCTCGGAAGCTCGCCGTCGAGCTCGACGTGAGGGGCCTCGCGAAGCGCCGCATCGAGCGTGCCGCCGTCGAGTCCACGCAGCTCACCCTGGCCGAACAGCGCCGCGCTTGCGGCGATCACGCGTTCGGTCTCGTCACGCCCATGCACGAGCGTCGTCAGCTCCTCCGCAAGCCGTCGCGCCGCCGAGCGAGCCTGTGGCCGCTCAACGGTCTCGGCCTCGAGCGCCTCGATTTCCTCGTGAGAGAGAAAGGTGAAATACCGCAAGTACCGCCCGGCATCAGCGTCTTCGACGTTCACGAAATACTGGAAGAACGCGTACGGAGAAGTGAGGCGGGGATCGAGCCATAGGCTTCCGCCTCCGGTCGACTTCCCGAACTTCTCCCCACTCGACGTCGTGACGAGCGGCCAGGACAGCGCGTGGACCGCCTCGCTCTCGACCCGTCGAATCAGATCAATCCCCGCTGTCAGGTTTCCCCACTGATCGCTGCCGCCCACCTGCAGCCGGCAGTCATGACGGCGGAAGAGCTCGAGGTAGTCGTTGGACTGCAGCAGCATGTAGCTGAACTCGGTGTAGCTGATGCCGCCGGCCTCGAGGCGACGCTTCACCGTCTCCTTCTGGAGCATGACGTTGACCGGAAAGTGCTTGCCAACGTCACGCAGGAAGTCGATGACCGACAGATCGGCGGTCCAGTCGATGTTGTTGACCAGAATCCCGGCGCCATCACTCAGATCGACGAAGCGGGAGATCTGAGCGCCAATGCGCTCGACGTTGCTGGTGACCTCCTCGGCGGTCAAGAGGTTCCGCTCACTGGAACGCCCACCCGGATCGCCGATGAAGCCGGTAGCGCCACCCGCCAGACCAATCGGCCGGTGGCCCTCCTGCTGGAACCAGCGCAGCACGATCAAGCCAATGAGATTGCCGACGTGCAGGCTCGGAGCGGTCGGATCACAGCCGTAGTAAAGGGTCAGCTGGCCCTTAGCCAACTCGGCGCGAAGCGCATCGAGATCGGTGGACTGCGCGATCAGACCGCGCCACTCGAGCTCAGCAAGGATATCGGCGGCCACGCAGCAATCCTGCCGTACCCGCCGTCCGCTCAAGGCAAGCACCACGCCCTACCGACATGCATCGGTATGGATCGAATCACCGCCCGCATCGCAATCCTCGCGGTCGGCATGACCGCGCTGGTCACGTCAGCAGCGTCACCGGCGATCGCCGCACCTCACGACGCCAACATCAACAGCACGGCACAGGCAGACCTTCGGCGCCTCGCTGTTGATGAAGAGACCTACCTGACCGACAACGACCACTACGCCGGGTTCAGCCAGCTCGCGAAGGATCCGTTCCAACGCATTCGAGTGCGTCGGGGCATGACCCTGGCGATCCTGCACTTGGATGGCGACCGTGGATATTGCCTCGCCGCCGCGACAAAGACAGGGCACTTCGTCTACGACTCGGAGGCCGGCGGCCTGCACCTCGGGTCGTTCTGCCCCGTGACGACGCATGGCCGGTCGGGAGGCGTGCGGCGGGGCCCAGCGTCGGTGGGCTAAGCCCGAGTTCGCGGACGAGGACTGTGCGGGCGGTACGCCGACACGGTTGGGTCGCCGTCGATCCAGAACCGGTATGGCCAGTCGGCAGCGGCCGAGATTCCAACCCTCGGTCCGGACCGGACCGCAGCCTCGGCGACCGGCGCCCCCGCCGCGACGGTGATCGGTGACTTGCGGTTGGTGACATCGACACCGTCGAACGCACGGTCAACGGCGAGCGCGACGCAAAGCCGCGCTGGACCGCGCGCAAGATCACGCGGCCTCGCAGCCGGTCGGCGTGCCTGAGCGACCTCGATGCCATCGACGACCTCACCCGCACGCAGCAGGACTGCCTGCGCAATACCACCTGGCGCACAGACCAGGTTCATGCAGAAGTGCATGCCGTAGGTGAAGTAGACGTAGGCATGCCCGGGCGGGCCGAACATCACCGCGTTACGAGGGGTTGGCCCCCGGAAGGCGTGCGAGGCGGCGTCGTTGGCGCCGTCGTACGCCTCGACCTCGCTGATGCGAATCGACACATCTCCGGCGGTGACGACACAGCCCAAGAGGTCGCGCGCGACCTCGAGCACGGGCCTCGCGTAGAAGCCTCTCGGGAGCGTCACGCCCCGTTGGCCCACTCCTGCTGCCGAAGTCCAATATTGCGCAGCTCGGCGAGCTGTTCGGCAACCCGTGCCGGTGCCGTGCCACCGCGAGCGGCGCGCGCCTCGAGGGCTCCCTGTACCGACAGCACCGACCTGACATCGCCCGTCAGGTGTGGACTGATTGCGGCGAGCGTCTCGTCAGGGACGTCGTCGAGATCGACACCCTTCGCGTCGCACCAGGCGACGAGCTCCCCGACCGCCTCGTGTGCCTCACGGAACGGAACTCCGTTGCGCACCAACAACTCTGCAACGTCTGTGGCAAGTGCAAAGCCGTCGGCGGCGGTATCGGCGAGGCGATCAGTGTCGATCGTCATCGTCGCGATCATGCCGCTCATTGCAGGCAGCACGAGGAGCAGCGTGTCGACCGCGTCGAACACCGGCTCCTTGTCCTCCTGAAGGTCACGGTCGTACGCGAGCGGCAAGCCTTTGAGCACAGTGAGAAGTGCCATCAGGTCGCCGATCAGTCGACCGGCCTTGCCGCGCGCGAGCTCTGCGACGTCTGGGTTCTTCTTCTGCGGCATGATCGAGGACCCGGTGCTGAATGCGTCATCGAGCTGCACCCAGCGGAACTCACTCGTCGCCCAGAGCACAACCTCTTCGCCGAGCCGCGAGAGATGGACGCCGACCATCGCAGCGCAGAAGAGGAACTCCGCGGCGAAGTCGCGGTCGCTGACTGCGTCGAGTGAGTTGGCAGCCGCCCGCGCAAACCCAAGCTCCGCTGCGACGGCATCGGGGTCCAACGGCAACGACGAGCCGGCGAGTGCCCCCGCGCCCAGCGGGCTCACCGACGTACGACGATCCCAGTCTTCGAGGCGGTCGACATCGCGGACGAAGGCCTGCACGTGGGCGAGCAGCTGGTGAGCGAAGACGATCGGCTGCGCGTGCTGCATGTGGGTAAGGCCCGGAGCAGGTGCGTCGAGCGTGCCCTCGGCCTGAGCCATCAACGCCGACTCAAGCTCGACCAGCCGAGCCACGATCTGGCGGACGTGATCACGGAGATAGAGCCGCAAGTCAGTCGCGATCTGGTCGTTGCGACTGCGGCCCGCACGCAGCTTTCCGCCGAGCGCGCCGACGTGCTCGAGCAGCCCGCGCTCGAGTGCGGTGTGCACGTCCTCGTCGTCCGCACCCGGCCGGAAGGTTCCATCGCGGGCGTCGCGATCGAGCTCGTCGAGTGCCCTCAGCAGCCGGTCGCGCTCGTCGTCGTCGAGCAGTCCGGCGCGGTGCAGCACCCGGGTGTGTGCGCGCGAGGCGAGCAGGTCGTACGGCGCAAGCCGCCAGTCGAAGTGGACGCTCATCGACAGCCGAGCAAGCGCTTCGGCCGGCCCGCCAGCGAAGCGCCCGCCCCACAAGCGGGTGGGCGGTGCAGTCTCCGACATCAGCCCAGCCGCTGGTCGCGCTTTGCAGCGATCTTGGTCGGCAGACCCCACAGCTCGACGAATCCCTTCGCCAGCCGCTGGTCGAAGGTGTCCTCCGCGTCGTACGTCGCGAGGTTGTAGTCGTAGAGCGAGGCCTGGCTACGCCGCCCGTTCACAACCGCCCGCCCGCCGTGCATCGACATCCGGATGTCACCACTGACGTGTTTGGACGCTTCCTCGATGAACGCGTCCAGCGACCGACGCAGCGGGGAGAACCAGAGACCGTCGTAGACGAGCTCAGTCCAGCGGCGCTCGACGGACTTCTTGAAGCGCGCGGTCTCCTTCTCCATCGTCAGGTCCTCGAGGTGCTGGTGTGCCTCGATCAGGGCGAGTGCGCCGGGTGCCTCGTAGACCTCGCGGCTCTTGATGCCGACCAGCCGGTCCTCGACCATGTCGAGCCGGCCGATGCCCTGCGCGCCGGCCCGCTCGTTGAGCTGCTGGATCGCCTCGAGCATCGTGACCGGCTTGCCGTCGATCGCAGTGGGCACACCGTTGACGAAGGTGATGACGACCTCGTCGGCGTCGCGCGCCACCGATGGGTCAGAGGTGTAGGAGTAGACGTCCTCGATCGGCGCGTTCCACACGTCCTCGAGGAAGCCGGTCTCGACAGCGCGTCCCCAGACGTTCTGGTCGATCGAGTACGGCGACTTCGTGGTCACATCGATCGGGAGGTTCTTCTCCTCGGCGAACGCGATCGCCTTGTCCCGTGTCATGCCCGAGTCACGCACGGGAGCCGTGACCGCGAGATCCGGGGCGAGGGCGGCAATGCCGACCTCGAAGCGAACCTGGTCGTTGCCCTTGCCGGTGCAACCGTGGCTGATGATGTTCGCGCCGTGCTTGCGGGCGGCGTCGACCATGTGCTTGACGATGACCGGACGCGACAAGGCAGAGACCAGCGGGTAGCGGTC
>DATAVE010000190.1:0-33724 GCA_036267875.1 Mycobacteriales bacterium | reverse complement strand
CTTCAAGCTGATGATCAGATCGCCGGAGTCCAGCGTCACCGCTGCGCCGTGGACGGTCTTCGTGGCAGGCGCGATATAGATCTGGAGGCCGACCGCTTTCAACGCGGTGTTGACCGTCTTGTTCAGCGTCTGGATGACGCTGGCCGGCAGGATGCCCTTGTTGGAGAGCTCGATGCCGTTCTGGTCGATGGTCACGGAGATACCGGCGACCTTGACCCCGGTGATCTGGGTCTCGGTAGTGCCGGTGGACGTCTTGCCGTTCGACGTCGCATGCGCGGTCGAGACGAGTGAGCCGACGAAGAGTGGGCCGACCGACAGATCGGTGATCGCGGTCTTCGCGTCGGCGACAACGCTCGTCGTGCCCTGGGCGATGTTGGTCGTCGAGCTGATCAGCGGACCCGCGTCGTCGCCGAAGCCACTCAGGTTCGACGGACCGAACGCCGAGCTCGCGTTGACGTGAGTTGGCAGGGCCAGGGCTTGCATGATCAGACCTGGGTTGCTCATCGAGACCTTGGTCACGCCCGTGGTGGTTGGCGCCTCTGCCTTGAACGGGTCGTTGAGTGCGTTCTCGAGCGAGGTCGGGACGCCGCTGATTCCGAGCACCCCGAGCGTCGATCCCAGTGCGCCGCCGGTGCTTCCCGGCCACAGGATCGAGGTGAGTGCGTGCCCAACACCACCGGCGCCGAGTTGCGACAGTGAGTACGGAAGCTCGATCTCGGCGTCCTCGCCCTGATGTGAATAGAGCGGTGCGCGGATGCCGGTTGCCAGGGCGCTGACGTTGACCGCGCCGAGCGGCACGGACGTCGTTGCGCCGGCATCGAGGCTGGCAGTGACGGGTGCAAGCGCCACGAGTCCAGCCGCGACAATCGCGACTGCCACTCGACGGCGGGTGCTGAGAGTGATCTTCATGCGGCACCACCGAGGTACGCCGCGGACACCTGGTCCTGGATGTCCTGTGGCTCACCGACGGCGATCACCCGGCCCTGCGTCATGACGGCCGCGAAGTCGGCTACGCGAAGCGCAGTCGTGGCGAACTGCTCCACGAGCAGGATGGTGATCCCCTCCTCGGCGAGCTGTCGCACGAGTGCGTACAGCTCACTCACGATAATCGGCGCAAGGCCCATCGAGATCTCATCGAGCAACAACACGGCGGGTCGCGCGACGAGCGCACGTGACATTGCGAGCATCTGCTGCTCGCCGCCGCTCATCGTCCCGGCGCGCTGATGGCGTCGTTCCTCGAGCCGAGGGAAGCGCGAGAACGTCGTCTTGTGCACCGTCTTCAGCGACATGCCGGCGGCATACGTCCAGATTCGCAGGTTGTCGTCGACGGTGAGGTTGGGAAAGATCCCACGACCCTCGGGGATTCGCGTCACGCCGGCCCGAGCGAGCGCATCGGGGTCGGCGGCGTTCACGTGCGCACCCGCTATGTGAACGCAGCCAGATGTCGGTCGCAGCTCGCCAGAGATGACCTTCAAGGTGGTCGACTTGCCGCCGCCGTTCGGGCCGAGCAGGGCGAAGACACTTCCGGTCGGTACGGCGAAGCTCACGTCGTGCAGGACCTCGATGCGCCCATACCCGGCCTGCAGGTTGATGAGCTCGATCGCGTGGTGTGCACTCATTACGCCACTTCCTCGCTGCCGAGGTAGGCCGCCTGGACCGCTGGGTTCTTCTGGATCTCCGAGGGCGTCCCGTCCGCGATGAGGCGGCCGAAGTCAAGCACGTAGATCTCGCTGCACACGCGCATGACCAGCTCCACGTCGTGCTCAACGAGCAGGATCGCGGTTCCGTCGCTCACCAGCTCGAGCATCAGGTTGCCCAGGGCGGCGGTCTCGTCGGAGTTCAGGCCAGACCCGACCTCGTCGAGCAGCAGCACGCGCGGCCGGGTTGCCAGAGCGCGTCCGAGCTCGACCAGCCGGGCGACTCCTGTGGGGAGGGCATCGACCCGGGCGTTGCCGACCGGGCGCAGGCCGACCCGGTCGAGCACCTCAGTGGCGACGTCTCGCGGCGGCGTGCTGTCGCGAGACCATGACTTGTGGAACTCCGCGGCGGCGAGCAGGTTCTCGAAGACGGTCAGCGAGCCGAAGACCTCGAGACGCTGGAAGGTACGGGCGAGTCCCAGTCGCGCCCGCTTGTGCGGCGCGAGCTTGCCGACATCGCGGCCGTCGATGAACACCTTGCCGGTGGTCGGCTCCTGCAGGCCCGTGATCACGTTGAACGTCGTGGTCTTACCCGCGCCGTTCGGCCCGATCAGGCCGGTGACCTGGCCGGGCAGGACGGTCAAAGACACATCTGAGACCGCGCTGA
Organism: Mycobacteriales bacterium; assembly: GCA_036267875.1. Classification (GTDB taxonomy): domain Bacteria; phylum Actinomycetota; class Actinomycetes; order JAFAQI01; family JAFAQI01; genus DASZTV01. The sequence goes on along the minus strand of DATAVE010000190.1, from coordinate 31,420 downwards.
TGCCGCCGAAGCGCACCGATACTCCCGCAACCTCGAGCACCGGCGCCAGGTCGGAAGCTGGCTTAGCGGCCGGCATGCGCCAGCTCCTGGTCCTCGGCGAAGAACACCGATCCGAGATTGCTCGAACTGCCCTTGTCGAGTGCGGCGGGCAGCTCGTCCGCCGCGGGATGGAGCCGCTGGATGAGCTTGGCGATGCGCCCGCCGAAGCCGTTGGGGGAGCGGCCCACGCTGATCGCGGCCAGGCCGGTCAGCGTGTACTGCAGCTGACCTATCCAGATTGGCAGGTGCGGTTGTGCCACCTGGAAAGCGGTGAAGGTCGCGCCACCGAGCAGGGCACCGGTCGCTGTGTTGATGCCGCCGACCCTCGCGAGCAGCAGGATGACCAGGCTGCCGAGCGCCATGAAGTCATTCGCGGAAACCTGACCCGGCACCGCGCCGAACAGTGAGCCGGCGAGACCGCCCAGTCCGGCGGCGATGGTGAACGTGATGAGCTTCGTGCGGTTGACGCTGACCCCCAACGTCGCGCAAGCGGCGGGGGAGTCGTTCGTCGCGACGAGGCGGCGGCCGAACGAGCTACGTCGCAGGGCGAGGACGCCGATCGCGACCAGCACGAAGGTGACTGCGCAGACCATGAAGAAGGCCTGGTCGGACTTCGTCGGTACGCCGGGGATGTGCACGCGTGCGACGTTGAGGCTTCCACCGGTGCCGAGGATCTGAGTGAAGACCGCGAGGTCCATTACCGTCGCAAAGGCGAAGGTCGCCAGCGCGAGATATAGGCCGCGCAGCCGAAGCGTCGGCAACGCGACGAGTGCGCCGACACCTGCGGACAGGCCGACAGCGGCGAGTACGCCGAGCAGCGATCCGTTCGTGCCGCCGGCGTGTGACATCGCGTAGGAACCGAGGCCGACGAAGGACAGGACGCCCAGCGAGACCATGCCGCCGTACCCCGTGACCAGCACGAGCGACAGCAGCATGATGCCGGTGATGAAGCCGTTCGAGGCGATCTTGAGGTTCGGCCCCGACAGGAACGTCGACACGACGGCCGCGACCGCGATGACCGTCACACCGACGCTCAGCGAGGAGCGCAGGCTGGCCACACGTGGCGCAACGTCGGTAGAGAACGACGCGGTCCGCAGGCGGTCCTGGGGCAGCAGGATCAGCACGATGAACAGCACGATCATCGGGATGATGTTCTGCACCCGGGTCAGGAAACCCGAGGTCGGCAGGTAGCCGAGCGCCATCTGCTGGCCGACCGCGATCACGATGGCGCCGGCGACCGTGACCGGCAGGTTGCGCAGTCGGCCGATGATCGCTGCGGCGTAGCCGTCGACGACGAGCAGCGTCAGGTTGAGGATGTTGAGCTGCTCGATCGGAGCCAGCAGCATCCCACCGAGAGCAGCCAGCGAGCACGACAGCATCCAGGACAGCTGCTGGACCCGAACCGGACGCCCGCCGGCCATCGCGAGCAGGTCCGGGTTGTCGACGACCGCTCGCATCGCGATCCCGATCCGCGAGCGGGTGAACAGCACCCGCAGCACGAGTGCGACGCCGATGAGGGCGAGCACGGTAATCAAGTCGTGGTACGTCACGAGCACCGCGCCGACCCGGAAGCCCCTGCCGCCGTCGAGCTGCGGCAGCACTCGATTGTCCGTCGGGCTCCACTTCATGTTCGCGACGCCGACCAAGAGGAGCAGCAGGCCGAGCGTGATGACTATGGAGAGGTCGACCGATGCGCCACGGATCGGGCGCATCAGCACGTATTCGACGACCAAGCCAAACAGTGGCGCGATCACGAGCAGCACGAGCAGGAAGCTCAGCACGACGTTGAGGCCCCAGCCCTGCCACAGCTGCCAATACGTGAAGGCTGCCGCCATGGCGATCGCACCATGGGAGAAGTTGAAGATCCCGGTCGTCTGGTAGGTGACGACGAGACCCATCGCAATGAGGGCATAGATCGACCCGAGCACCAGGCCGGTGATCAGAAAGCCCTCGAAAGCGATCATCGCGTCGTGCGGCCTAGGCCGGCAGGAACCTTCCGTCGCAGCGGTAGCCGCCAGTCGAGCCCGAGGTCGCCGGATCGGCCTGGCGTTGGAACGACCCGTTGGTGAACTGCCAGAGGACGTAGCAGTGCACGCCTTCGGTCTTGGAGCTCGGGGTCTCCGGCGCGATCATGCCGTTGGCGGTGAAGTTCTTGATCTTGTGCAGTGCGGCGAGCACGGTCTTGCGGTTCAGTGTTGGACCGGCACTCTCCATCGCCTGCTGCAGCATCACGCCGGACGCCCACGCGAACATCGCGTAGAGGTTCGCCGGCTGGCCGGGGTACGTCCGAGCGAACCACTGCTGGAACAGGGCCAGCTCGGGGATGCTCTCGGCGTCTGTCTTGTTGAAGAACAGCGCGTACTCGTTGTAGCCCTGCAGGCCCTCGATCGCGGACGTGTTGCCGCTGAACGCCTGCGTGAAGGCCTGGTCGTAGGCGATCGGGATGATGTTGATCAGCGTCTTCGGGCAGCCGGCCTGGTTCTCGTTCTGGATCATCGTCGCGGCGTTCTGCGCATCCTCGGTGACCGTGAAGAAGATCTGGATGTGCTGCTGCTGGCACATCTTGACGAAGTCGCCTTCGAAGTTGGCGTTGGTCGGTTGCTCGTTGATGTTGTCGACGAACTTCCAGCCGACGCTTTCGGCGGCGTGGACGATGTTGTGCTGCTTCGCTTCGGCTGACGGCAGCGCCTCGGAGATGGTGCCGACGTGGAGCACCTTGCTGCCGTACTTCTGCTTGTAGTACTGGAACATGCCAGTCGCGTAGCCCGGCTCGCCCGGCTCGATGTCGAAATGGTTGGGCAGCGACTGCGCGGCAGCGTCGAGCGAGTCGTGGATATCGGGAATGCCGGGGTTCGACTTCAGCACCGTCGCCGCGCATCCGTCGTAGAGACCGAACGTCCCCATGAACGCGAACACCTTGCCGGCGAGGTCCTGCGTGGCGTTCTGCGTCTGGGTGCAGTTGGTGCCGCCGTCGCGGAAGTCGATGTTGACGTGGTGTCCGCACAGGCCGCCGGTCACGCTGTTCGCATAGTTGGCGAAGGTGATCGCGCCTTCTTCAGCGCCCTGGAACAGACCGCTCACCGGACCGGTGACGTCGGCGATCGTGCCGAGGTCGATGGTCGAGGAGGTCAGGCCGACGTCCGTGCCGGTGCCGCAGGTCGTCGGCGTGCCGGTGGACGGGCCGGTCGATGGACCACCTCCGGCCTGCGTCTGGCCGCCTCCGGTGGTCTGCTGACCTCCGCCGGTCGTGCCCGTGCCAGTCGTCCCAGTGCCGGTGGTGCCGGTGCCCGTCGTTCCGGTACCGGTCGTGCCGGTGCCCGTCGTACCAAGGCCGGTGGTGCCCGTGCCGGTCGTGCCGGTGCCCGTCGTACCAGTGTTGGTCGAGCTGCCGCCGCCCTGACTGAGCACTGCGGCCTGGGCTTGGCTCTTGACGTCCTCAGGCAGCCGGGCGCCGCAGGCACTGGCAAGCAGGCCTGCGGCCATCAGTAGGGCTGCTGCGCGGGGGATGCGCATGTGACTCCTTCGCCTCGGCGTTGAGGACCGTACGGGGTCTAGCGGGAGCGGCGATCGGCGATCGCCATGGTTGACCCGCCCGGCGGGCCGGTCGAGGCCATCCCGAGCTTGCGGTGGTCCCACGAACGGGTGCGCTCGGCCTTGACCCGAACCGCGACGCGCTTGTTGAGCATTGCCTCGACGAACGGCTTCACTTCGTCGGTGTAAGGCGCGTAGTAGCGCTCCCATACGCCGACGCCGATCCGCCACAAGAGGTCTGGATCGTCGGTGATCTCCGCGGTGCCTTCGATGGCGACACCTCGCAGCTCTTCGTAGGTCGCACCGTCTTCGACGAGACAGCTGACCCTCGGGTTCCGCTTGAGGTTGACGGCCTTCTGCGACTTGGCCTTCGTCTCGAAGCAGATATCGCCATCAATGACCGCGAACCACATCGCAACGAGATGCGGCTGGCTGTCGGGCCCGATGGTCGCGAGCGTCATCGACCTGGTCCCGGCGAGGAAGGTCTCGATCTCCTCTGGGGTCAGGGTGATGCTTGACCGCTGGTTGACGCCCACCGTCGCGTCAGCCGGCCGCCGAGTCGTCGAGCAGGCCTGACAGCCGCTCGGTCGTCGCTATCCACTCTTCGACCATCTCGTGCACGACCTCTTGGGTCGGGCGCACCTTGTTCATGCGGCCGACGATCTGGCCCACTGGGAAGCCCGAGAGCTCCTTGGTCCTGGAGCGGCTGACCCGTCGGGCCATGGCGTTCCACAGGATTCCCTGCAGCGGCATCGGCAGGGTCTTGGGTGCGCCTTCGCGCTCCCAGGCGTCGGTCCACGCCGTACGCAGCTGTCGAGCCGACTTGCCGGTCATGGTCTTCGAGCGGACCGTGCCGCGCGAGTCGGCGGCGAGCAGGTTCGCCAGCGGTTCCGGCTGGGTGTCGGCCTCGGCGACCGTCAGCCAGATCGAGCCGGTCCAGACGCCCTGGGCGCCGAGTGCAAGGGCGGCCGTCATCTGGCGACCACAGCCGATGCCACCGGCCGCGAGGACGGGCACCTCGTTGCCTACCGCGTCGACGATCTCTGGGACGAGCACCATCGTCGCGACGTCGCCGGTGTGGCCACCAGCCTCGCCGCCTTGGGCGACGACGATGTCGACCCCGATCGCGACCTGCTTCTCGGCGTGGTGCTTGCTGCCGATGAGCGCACCGACGAGCACGCCGTGGTCGTGGGCCTTCTTGACGACGTCTTCCGGCGGCGGGCCGAGGGCGTTGACGAGCAGCTTCACGCCCGGGTGGGCGAGCGCCACATCAACCGAGCGGCCGGCCTGGTCGTCGACGCCGAGGCCAGCGGCCTTGGCGCGGTCGTGCGAGAGCTCCTCGGGCAGCGGAGGCACGTTGTACTCCTCCATGATGCTTTCGAGGAAGTCCCAGTACTCCTGCGGGATCATCGCCCGAAGCTCTTCCTCGGAAGGCTGCTTGCCGCCTTTGCCGATGTAGTTGGCGGGCATCACGAGGTCGACGCCGTACGGCTTGCCGTCGATGTTCTCCTCGATCCACTTGAGCTCGATCTCGAGCTCTTCGGGGGTGAAGGCGAGGGCGCCGAGCACCCCGAAACCGCCGGCGCGGCTGACCGCGGCCACGACGTCACGGCAGTGGGAGAACGCGAAGATCGGGAACTCGATCCCGAGCTTCTCGCAGACCGGGGTACGCACTGTTGCCTCCGTCTTGTCAGGTCAAACTGGCGTTTCTGACGCCTCGTCAGGTTGCAGAGTACGGTGCCGGACGTGACCTCACAACGGTCTACGGACTTCACCACGCCCACCCGTGACGAGATCGTTGCGATCAGCGCGCAGCACGTCGCTCTGATGGAGACATCTGACGAGGACAGCGCGTGGGTCTGGGTCAACATGCACCACGTCCTGCTGCGGACGATCGGGCGCCGCAGCGGCCGCGAGCACAAGGTGGCGTTGCCGTTCTGGCTGGACCCATCTGGGGTCCGCGTGGTGGTGGGCTCCTTCGCCGGTGCCGAGCAGCATCCGGCGTGGTTCCTCAACCTGTCGGACCGTTCGGTCAACCCCGAGGTATTCGTCCGGGTGCAGGGCGGCACGTACTGGTCGGTGCCGGAGATCCTCGACGGGTCGGCGTACGACGAGACCTGGGCGGCGATGCTCGTCGACCGGCCGCACTACGCGGACTACCAGGTCAAGACCGAGCGCAAGATCCCGCTAGTCCGTCTCGTCGAGTCCCGTCCCGCCTAACCCCGAAATGCGCCGAGGTCGACATACATCGCCCTTCGGGTGCCCTTTTAAGCCAATCATCGTCAATCTCGGCGTCCCGAGAAGGAGAGCGCAATGCCGATCGATCCGACTGGTTCGCAGATCAAGGCCCTTGTCACGAGTGACCTGACGGGCCCGATCGTCATGCTCAACCTCCTGCGGTTCAAGCCGGACGGCGGCCGGGCCTCGTACGACCAGTACCTGGAAACGACCGCGCCGTTCCTGAGCCAGGTCGGCGGCAGCGTGATCTTCCGCGGCGACGCGCGCAGCGTCGTCATCGGCGAGGACGGCGAGTGGGACTCGGTGCTCGTCGTGCGCTATCCCAGCAAGGAAGCGTTCCTCGAGATGCTCCGTATCCCGGATTACCACGTGGGAACGGCGTTGCGGACCAATGCGCTGCTCGACGCACGCTTGATCGCCTGCGAAGAGACCGACCGCTAGGCGCCGATCGGGCACCAGTCGCGCGCCGAGGTCGACGTACATCGCCCTTCGGGTGCCGTCTTGAGGCACTTTTCGTCAACCTCGGCGAGGTCGCGGAAGGTACGTCATTTCGGGGTGACGCCTAGGTGGTGAGGCTGACCGGGATTGACTTGTAGCTGTTGTTGAGGTTGCTTCGCAGGCGCTTGGGTTCACCGTTTCGCTCGATCGTGCTGAAGCGGGTCAGCAGCTCTTCGAAGAAGATGCGGCCTTCGAGTCGCGCGAGGTGTACGCCGACGCAGAAGTGCTCGGCCTGACCGAAGCCCAGGTGCTTGTTCGGCGTACGGGTGATGTCGAAGGCGTGGCTATCGCGGAAGACGTCCTCGTCTCGGTTGCACGACGAGTAGTACATGGCGACTGCGTCGCCGGCCGCGATCTTCGTCGTACCGAGGACGGTGTCTTTCATCGCAGTACGACGGAAGTAGTGCAGCGGGTTGGCCCACCGCACCATCTCCTCGATGGCGGCCGGGATCCGGCTTGGGTCCTCGCGCAACAATGCGAGCTGCTCGGGATGGTCGAGCAGCGCGAGCAGCCCGGACGACAGCATGGTTTGCGTGGTGTCCTGGCCGGCGGTGACGAGCTGGATGAACAGCATCGCGAACGCGACCGGATCCATCTCCGCCAGCAAGGCGTCGGTGATGTCGCCATCGCCGACCGGCTCACGCGCGGCGCGATCGACCGCGAACTGGTAGCCGTATATCCCCATCTCGGTGCTGGCGTCGGCCGCTGAGCCGCCGTCGCTGACGTAGTCGGGATCCTGGCCGTGCGTGATCGCCTCGGCCATCTTGTGTACGCGCTCCCAGTCCTCGCGCGGCAACCCCATGAGCGCACCGACCACTCGGGTCGGCAGGGAGGCGGCGACGCCGTCGACGAACTCCACATCACGCTGCTGCGCGGCGGCGTCGAAGATGTCGGCGCAGATCGCGCGAATCCCGTCTTCCAGACCGGCGAGCGCCCGGGGCGTCATCCGTGGGGTGAGCGGCTTGCGGACCTGCCGGTGCCTCGGCGGATCCATTGCGAGCAACATCCCGCGCATCTGCTCGAGGCGCTCGCCGTCCAGGTCCTCGAGGACGACCCCTCGCTCGGCGGAGGAGAAAAGCAGTGGCTGGCGTGCGACGGTCTCGACGTCACCGTGCTTCAGGACAGCCCAGTAGCCGCGGTCTCCCATCGGCTGCCAGTGCACCGGATCGGCGGCGCGAAGCTCGGTGAAGTAGTCGTGCGGCACACCGTCGCGATACGTGTCGGGATCCGACAGGTCGAGCACTGTGTTCAATGAGCCGCAGCGATCAAGAGACGAGCACGTTCGGTCGCCCGAAGCCCTGCTGCTCGGCGAGGTGGTAGTACGCCCCGAGGGTCGCCGGCCCGTCGGTCACCGACGTGATGTTGCCGTCCGGCCCGAGGTTGAGGTTGGCGCCGTACATCTGGAACCAGACCTGCGTGTTGTCCTCGAGCACCGTGAGCGTGTGCACCGAGCCGGCTGGCTCGTAGAGGAACGACCCGGCGCGGTTGACGTAGTCGTACTCCTTGTACTTCCACGCGCCCGAGACCGTGTAGCCGTAGACCGGACCGGTGTGACGGTGCGGTTCCAGCTCGAGACCGGCCTGGAAGATGTTCTCGACGATCCAGAGGCTCTCGGCCACGTCGACCCGGAGCACCTTCATCAAGTTGGCATCGCCGAAGTCGACGAACGGAAGGTCCTCGGCGCCGACATGGACGGCGAGCGGTCGGGAATCGGTCACAGTCATGTCAGGCACGGTACGACGCGAACGCCTAACCCGTGAAGTGCAGCGTCGTTGTTCCTTCGCCCACCTGTACGGCGTGCCCGTTGCCGATGATCACGGCAACTGGGCCGTCGGTCTGTACCCGGATCGTGCCGCGCTGGCCCTCGTGGAAGCCGGCCGCGCTCGGTAGGACCTTCAGCCGATCGACGTTGGTGAGCCGCAGCGTGACGACGGGCCTCGTCGCCGCTCGCTTGCCGCGGGTCCAGGTCAGCTCAGACGCGAGGCCCGGTCCTGGGCCGTCGACCGCAATGTTGTGCGCCGAATGAGTACTGATCGATGTCTCGGGGCGCTCGCCGGACGTGGCGTGGATCGTCGCATCGACCGAGGCGTCGCGTGCGGACAGATCGCGTAGCCAGTAGTCGCCGGTCGTTTCGATGCCGTACTTCGGCAGCTGTGTCCAGGAGACGCCGCCACCGGTGATCGCCCGGTCGGCGAAGACATCCTGCTTGTTGCTGGGCACCCAGGTGAACGTGAACTGCCCGGGGTTCCGCACCCGCCGTGCGTTGCCCATGTAGTGCGCCGCATCGGCGAAGGCATCGGCGAGCTCGAAGACCACGTGGTCGACCGCCGGGTAGATCACCCAGCGGTAGCGGTCGCCGAGGGCGGCTAGCCCGTTGGCCTCGGCCGCCTCGGTTGGCAGCGGGACCAGCTCGTCGGCGACGCCTCCGGCGAGGTACGTCGGGATCCATCGCAGGTTTGCCAGCGTTGGCACGTTGCCGACCCCGCCGGCGAGCGTGACGGCCTTGGCGAACAGGTCGGGGTGCTCCATCGCGAGCTGGTTTGTGCCGATGCCGCCCATCGAGTAGCCGCTGAGGACAGTCCGGTTCGGGTCCAGTCGGAAGTCCGCGGCGACCTGATGCCAGACCTGCCAGAAGTCGAGCTCGGCGTAGTCCCAGTAGTTGCCGTCGGGGCCGCGGCCGAGCGTCGTGACGCAGATCGAGTGCCGGTCCTCGCAGGCGAGCTTCGTGAACTTCGGCGTCGTCGCGGCGTACTGGTTGTGATTCTGCGTCAGCGAATGCAGCAGGAACGTCAGCGGTGTCGGATGCGCCGGGTCATAGGACTTAGGGACGTAGACGGCGTAGGGCTGCACGCGGCCGAGGTAGTTGGGTTGCCCGTCGATGATCGTGGACACGCCCGTCACGATGCCCTGTCCGAGGCTGACGTCGGAGACATACCAACGGTCGCTCCACCCACTCGGTCGCGGCTGAGGTGTGCGGTCGCGGCGCGCGAGCTCTGACCAGTCCACGACGTGGGAGAACCTCGTGACGTTGCCGGTGAGCAGTGCGAGCGTCTGTGCCTGGTCGTCCCAGAAGTTGGCCGCCTGTGGCTCCTGGTCGATCCGCCGGAACGTCACGTTGTAGACGGCAGGCTCGGTCGGAAGTGCGTCTGGTGGACGTGCGAACGCGGCGCCCGACGAGTCGGCGAGCCCTGCGGCGAGCCGGATCCGCCAGCGGCCGCCCGGGTTGAGCACGGACTTCGGGATCCGCGCGACGAAGGACTGCGACTTCAGATCGACGGTGACCGGGAAGCTCGCGAGAACCTTGCCCGACGCGACCGAGACGAGCCGGGCGCCGCGGCTCGACATGGTCAGCGCGGTATCGATTCCAGGTGAGTGGACTCCAGCTCCGCCCGGCCAGGTCGTGCCGCCGGTCAAGGCGTTGTCGTCGCGGTCGAAGGTCCACTCCGCAATCGGCACCGACGCGTCGGCGAGGGTGTTCCAGTCGACTCGCCAGTAGGTCGCGTCCTTGCGGTCGAGAACGGCGGCTCGGAAGATGTCGGCGCCGTCGCCATGGGCCGCACCTGAGGGATAGGTGTAGAGCCCGAAGCTCGGGGAGCCAGCTGTGACCGAGATGTCACCCGTCGACGCGGTGGTCGTCCCATGGTCGTCGTAGAGCCAGTCGGTCCAGTAGAGCCCCCCGTCGGCGAGCCGTCCGGTGCCCGACGTACGGGAGAAGGCGTCGTTGCTGCCCGGCCAGCCAGCAGCGGCCGGGAGCTTGGGCTCGGCGCGATACAGGGCCGGCGGCGCATCGTCGGGCAGGTCGGCAAGGTGCTTGGCCGCGTCGTGGCCGCGAGCGGCCTGGACGCTCAACACCCGAAGAGGCGGCGGGCGGTGTGATTGCGCGGCGACTGCGGCGGGCGTCGCGGTCGCAATGAGTGCCGCAACAACACACCAGAATCCGGTTCGGGTCACCGCTGGATCCTAAATCTGACGAGGCGTCAGAAACGGATTAGGGTTAGGACGTATGGAGCAGTTCCCGAAGATCGTGTCCGTTGACGACCACGTCGTAGAGCCTCCGAACCTCTGGCAGGACCGGCTCCCGGCCGCCATGAAGGACCGTGGCCCGAAGGTCCACTACGCGCCCAAGGGCGACGTGACCTTCGTCGGCGGCAAGCTCACCGTGTCGATGGGCGAGCCTGGTAGTGGGCCGGACGTCGCGTGGTGGCTGTACGAGGACCTCAAGCGTCCGCTGATGCGCCTCGACGCATCCGTCGGCTTCGACCGCGACGAGGTCGACCTGCGCCTGGTGGGCTATGACCAGATGCGCACCGGGGCGTACTCCGTGAAGGAGCGACTCGAGGACATGGACACCAACTGGACCGAGTCCCAGATGTGCTTCCCGACGTTCCCGCGGTTCTGCGGCCAGACGTTCCTCGAGGCCAAGGACAAGGACGTCGCGCTGGAGTGTGTGAAGGCATACAACGACTTCCAGGTCGAGGAGTGGTGCGGTGACTCGGATGGCCGCCTCATCCCGCTGATCATCGTTCCGCTCTGGGACGCCGAGCTCGCAGCGCAGGAAGTACGACGCAACGCCGCCCGCGGCGTACGCGCGACCTGCTTCTCGGAGATCCCGCCGTTCCTCGAGCTGCCGAGCGTGCATGACAAGAACCGCTACTGGGACCCGTTCTTCGAGGCGTGCGCGGACACCGGCACGGTCATCAACATGCACATCGGATCGTCGTCGAAGATGCCGTCGACGTCGAAGGACGCACCCGCCGCGGTCGGGTCCACGCTGACGTTCGCGAACTCGTGCTACTCGCTCGTCGACTGGCTGATGTGCGGAGCGCTCGAGCGCTTCCCGAAGCTGAAGATCGCGTTCTCCGAGGGTTCGATCGGCTGGATTCCCTACGTCCTGCACCGCGCTGACGTGGTGTGGGAGGAGAACCGCGGCTGGGGCGGCGTCGCCGACACGGTCAAGCGGCCGCCGTCGGAGCTCTACTACGAGCACGTCCTCGGTTGCTTCTTCGACGACCCGTACGGCTTGATGAACGTCGACGCAGTCGGCGTCAACAACATCGCGTACGAGAGCGACTACCCGCACTCGGACTCCACGTGGCCGAACACTCGCGCGGTCGCCGAGCAGCAGATGAAGCACCTGGACGACGACATCGTCGAGAAGATCGTGCGCGGCAACGCGATCCGGTTCTACGACCTGTCTCCCGAAGGCCGCTGGAAGGGCTGAGTTCGTTGTTGGACTACCTGATCAAAGGCGCGACCGTCGTCGACGGGACGGGGGGCCCGTCCTACGTCGGTGACGTCGGCGTACGCGACGGCAAGATCGTGGCGGTCGGCCGTGTTGATGACGGCGGAGTCGACGAGGAAGCGACCGAGACGTACGCCGCGACCGGGCTGGTCGTGACCCCCGGCTTCATCGACAACCACACGCACTACGACGCGCAGCTGTTCTGGGACCCGCTGCTCACGCCGTCCAACGAGCACGGCGTGACGACGGTTCTGGGTGGCAACTGCGGCTTCACCCTCGCGCCGCTCAAGGCTGAGGACGCCGACTACATCCGCCGGATGATGCAGAAGGTCGAGGGCATGCCGCTCGAGGCGCTCGAGACCGGCGTCAACTGGACCTGGGAGTCCTTCGGCGAGTACCTCGATGCAGTCGAGCGCGCGGACCTCGCGGTCAACGCGGGCTTCCTGGTCGGACACTGCGCGATCCGCCGTTACGTGATGGGCGCCGAGGCGACCGACCGCGAGGCGACCGACGACGAGATCAAGCAGCTCGTCTCGGTGTTGCACGAGTCGATCGAGGCCGGGGGACTTGGCTTCTCGACAACGCTGTCGCGGACGCACTCCGACGGCGAGGGCAAGCCGGTCGCGTCACGGATGGCCGGCAAGGACGAGCTGCTCGCTCTGTGTACGGCGGTTGGCGAGCACGAGGGCACGTTCCTCGAGGGCATCGTGTCCGGCTGCCTCGACAAGTTCGAGGACTCCGAGATCGACCTGCTCGCCGAGATGTCAGCGGCCGCGAATCGTTCGCTGAACTGGAACCTGCTCACCATCGACTCCCGCGAGCCGGATCGCATTCCGCGCCAGCTCCAGGCCTCGACGCGCGCACGTGAGCTCGGTGGCCGGGTCGTCGCGCTGACCATGCCGGTGCTCGTGCCGATGAACATGAGCCTGCTCAACTTCTGCGGCCTGTGGCTGATACCCGGCTGGGGCGAGATCCTGCAGGTCCCGGTGCCTGAGCGGATGGAGCGGCTGGCTGACCCCGCCACTCGCGCCCGGATGGTCGAGCTCGTCAACAGCCCCGAGGCCGGCGTCTTCAAGCGGCTCGGGTCGTTCGGCCGTTACGTCATCGGCGACACGTTCTCCGACGCGAACGCCGGACTCAAGGGCCGGGTTGTGAAGGACATCGCAGCCGAGCGTGGACAGGAAGCGATCGACACGCTGCTCGACATCTGCATCGCCGATGAGCTGCGCACCGTGCTCTGGCCGATGCCGAACGACAACGACCCGGACACCTGGGCGCTGCGCCAGTCGGCGTGGGAAGAGCCGGACATCATGCTCGGTGGATCCGACGCCGGTGCGCACCTCGACCGGATGGCCGGTGCGCCGTTCCCCACGCGGTTCCTCGGCGACATGATCCGTGGCCGCAAGCTGGTGCCGCTCGAGTCCGCCGTACGGATGATCACCGGCGCTCAGGCCGACCTGTTCGGCCTGGTCGACCGCGGCTACCTGCGCGAAGGCGCGCACGCCGACATCGTGGTGATCGACCCGGAGACGGTGGCTTCCGAGGACGCATCGCTGCACTTCGATCTGCCGGGAGACGCGCCACGCCTGACCGCTCGCGGCATCGGCGTGAAGCGAGTGCTCGTCAATGGCGTCGAGACGATCCGCGACGGCAAGGCGACCGAAGCCCGCCCAGGCAAGGTGCTCCGCAGCGGGCGTGACACTGTGACGGTCCCCACCCGCTAGACCACCCGAGGGGTTTATGCGACACCCGAGGTCTGCTATTCGGATCGTCCGCCGTCTGGTGCTTGCTGTGGCGGCGGCGGTTGTCGTGGTCGTGCCGCTCGTGCACTCGAGCAACCCGGTCAACGCGGTTGCCGGGCCGACATTGCCGCTCAACGACCTCGAGCAGATGCTGAGCCTGACGAGCTCGCAGCTCGCGCAAATGGATACGCCTGTCTTTGCTCCGGCTCCGCCCATCAAGGCAGTGCCGCCGGCCCACTGCGGGAGCGGTTCGCATCCGCTCGCCGGAATGCAGGGCCGGGTGACGCGGGCCGATCTCAGCTTGCCGGAGGCCTCGAAGGGCTGGACCTGCAATCTCGCCGAGCTCGCGCACTACGCGACGCCGGGTGGTTTCCGTGTCTGGCGTTACACCGACCCTGCGGGTCACACCTGCGCGTACTACGACACCTCGTTTGTCACGCCCGCCAACATCATCAGCATCGCGGGCGGTCCGTCGCTTGGTGTGGAGGTGCTCGACGTCACCAACCCCAACCACCCTCGTCACACCGCGACGCTGACCTCGCTCGCGATGCTCGCACCACACGAGTCGCTCAATCTCAACGCCAAACGCGGGCTGCTTGCCGCGGAGGTAGGGAACGGACTGACCCTTCCCGGCAGCATGTCTGTGTACGACGTACACAGCGACTGCCGTCATCCGCAGCTGCTGTCTCAGCTCGCGATTCCGACCGGACACGAGAGCGGCTTCAGCCCCGACGGCAAGACATTCTGGGTCGCGGGTGGCGCCGGCTACATCAGCGCAATCGACCTGACCGATCCGCGGCACCCGAAGACGATCTGGCGTGGTGCGTACTACTCACACGGCCTCAACCTCTCGGCCGACGGCAAGACGCTGTATCAAACCGACCCGATCAACGGAAACCTCGGCCTGATCGACGTCAGCCAGATCCAGGATCGCGTCGCGCATCCCAAGGTGCATGACATCAGCCGGATCACCTGGAACCCGGTGTCGATCCCGCAGAACACCGTGCCGTTCACCAGCCACGGACACCACTACCTCCTCGAGTTCGATGAGTTCGCGTTCCGCTTCAACCCCGTCACCGTGAACGACGCTCCAGGTGCCGCTCGCATCATCAACATCGACAACCCGCGGCGGCCCCGCATCACCTCGAATCTCCGTCTCGCCGTGCAGCTACGGCAGAACCACCTCGAGATCGACGGTGACCCGGGCGAGCTGCCGAACCAGGTGTTCGGCTACGCGATGCACTACTGCGCCATACCTCGGATGGTCGATCCGCAGATCGTCGCGTGCTCCGCGATCAACTCAGGGCTGCGGGTGTTCGACATCAGCAACCCGGCCCGCCCGCGTGAGGTCGCTTACTTCGTCTCGCCGCCCAACCCGGATGGTTCGAAGAACCTGACCCCCGGCGATCTGGCGCTTTCGCAGCCGGCATTCGATCCCACTCGGCGCGAGATCTACTACACCGACGCGGTTTCCGGTTTCTACGTTCTTCGGCTATCGGCAGCGGCTTGGCCTAGATGAGCTGGCGGGACCGCCTACCGAAGCTCATCGAGGTTGCGCTCGCGCTCGTCGTCGCGTTCGCCCTAGGTCGCCTCACGGTCCACACGTCCTCGGACCCGAAGCCTGGCGGCGTCGACATCGGGTTCAGCCAGGACATGGCCGTGCATCACGAACAGGCGGTCCTCATGGCTGGTCTCGCGCAGACTCGCGGCGGAGCTGCGGTGACACTCCTCGCGAATGCGATCTTGATCGATCAGTCGCAGGAGATCGGGCTGATGCGTGGCTGGCTGAAGCTCTGGGACCAGCCCACCATCGATCCGCACCCCATGAGTTGGATGACGGCAGCCATGCCTGACATGTCGATGTCGGATACGTCGATGCCGGGCATGGCCACGCCCGGTCAGCTCACCCGCCTCGCGAGCCTGACCGGCCGCCGGTTCGACGTCCTATTTCTGCAGCTGATGATTCGTCATCACGAAGGCGGGCTGTTGATGTGCCAATACGCGCAGGCCCACGCTCGGCTAGAGGTGGTCCGCGACGCAGCGACCTCGATGGCAGTCGAACAGGTAGAAGACCTAGCACAGATGAAGGCTCTCCTGAAAGCAGACGGCGGCCAGCCCCTCTCACAGAACTTCTGACCGAGCGTTACTTAGTTGGCTAGGTGGGCCAGTAGGTCTTCGGCTGATTTGGTGTTGATCACGCGGCCCGGGCCGAGCTCGATCTCGTCGGCCTTGTCGCACCCGTTGCTCTGCCATTCCAGCTGACCTGGGGCGTGCGCGTCGGTGTCGATCGAGAACATGCAGCCGATCTCTTCGGCGAGAGCGAGCAGTCGCCTCGGCGGGTCCATGCGTTCCGGCCTGCAGTTGATCTCTACGGCGGTGCCGAACTGCTTGCAGGCCTCGAAGACAAGGTCGGCATCGAACTCCGACTCGGGTCGGCCACGCCCGGCGAGCATCCGTCCGGTGCAATGGCCGAGCACATCGGTGTTCGGGTTGGCGACAGCGACGACCATCCGCTCGGTCATCTGCTTCGCGTCCATCCGCAGCTTCGAGTGCACCGACGCGACGACCACGTCGAGCTCGGCAAGCAGGTCGTCGTCCTGATCGAGCGAGCCGTCCTCGTTGATGTCGACCTCGATGCCGGTGAGGATCCGGAACGGCGCCATCTCCTGGTTGAGCCGCTTCACGATCTTGATCTGCTCACGCAGTCGCTCAGGGGTAAGTCCGTGAGCGACGGTCAGTCGAGGCGAGTGGTCGGTCAGCGCGACGTAGGAGTGTCCGAGGTCGCGCGCAGCGGTGACCATCTCCTCGATCGGCGAGCCGCCGTCGCTCCAGTTGCTGTGCATGTGCAGATCGCCCTTGAGCGCCGCCCGCATCCGCCCGGGGCTCTTCACCGGCGGTAGTGCTGCTTCCAGCTTCGCGAGGTACGCGGGGACCTGGCCGGCGAGTGACTCGCGAATCACGGTCGACGTCGTGTCGCCGATTCCGGTGAGGTCGGTCAGTGTGTTCCTCGTGGCCCGGTCGGCGAGCTCGGCGGCCGCAAGCTCCTCGACGACTTTCGCCGCCGTACGAAACGCCTTCACTCGAGGCGTCGCCTCATGTGCTCGCTCCAGTAGGTATGCGATCCGCTGCAGGTCGGCGAGTGGATCCCTCGCCGCTTCGGCCTTAGCCATGTGTCGAGGCTAGGCCGGGTTGAGGGCGCCGACGGAGAACTCGCAGTCGGTCAGCAACGTGCCGTCGTAGCGGCCGGGGACCAGCAACGACGCGAGCGGGCCGTCGGCGTGCCCATCGACTGTCACCGACGCCGATCGCATGGCACCGATCATCGATCCGTCGAAGCCGCGCACGTCGCCATCGGTGCTCACCTGCTGGACGTGGTTCGGGACCTCGAGCGGGCTCGCGTCGCCGGATGCCTCGAAGGACACCCGCATCGACCATGCCGGCGTTGACGGGACGTGGGCACGGATGGTGACCGCGTCATCGTCGTCGTCCCAGTCGAACTCCGCGAGCGCCTTCGGCAGCAGCCAGTTCACTCGACCACCAACGATGCTCGGCAACGAATCAACGACGATGAACGGGATGTGGCCGTAGTCGCCGTCGGCAGGCAGCAGGGTCGCCGCCACCTCGTCGTACGGCCCGACCGGCGTGTCGGCATAGCGGACCAGAGCCCACGCGACGATGGAGATTCCGGCGGATCGGATCTCACTCGGAAGTGCCTCGAGTGCTGCCTCGTCGACGGTGTGCAGCCACGTCACGACCCGACACTTGGTGTGCCACGGGGCGCCGGCGACAGATGCCGGCAGCTGCGAGAGGAGCGACTCGGGAAGCACCGTCTCGGGGAGCCCGGTGGCAGCAGTGACCGGGTACGGCGCGGCGACGCTTATGGCAGCTGCTCCTTGATCGACCTGAATGGTGGCATCGCGAAGTCGCGACGCAGCCAGTTGGCGCCGTCGACGACGAGGACGTGGCCGGAGATGAACGACGCGTACGCCGAGCACAGGTAGGTCGCGGCCCAACCGAGCTCGTAGGGCCTTCCTGCTCGACCGGCGGGCTGCCGTGACGCGTCGAGCGTTTCGTCTCGGACGGCCCGGATCGCGGCCGGCATGTCGTCGTGAGGAAACAGGCCAGGCGCGATCGCATTGACCCGGACGCCGTCAGGGGCCCACTCGACGGCCAGGGTCTTGGTCAGCGAGACGACCCCGGCCTTGGCGGCCGCGGAGTGGGCCATGCCGGGTCCGCCGGTCTCTGCGGCCGTCGACACGATGTTGAGGATCGAGCCGCCACGACCCGCGCCGACGAGTCGCGTGTGCAGCTCGCGGGAGCAGAAGAACGTGCCGTCCAACACAATCCGCTCGACAGCTCGCCACCCGTTGGGAGAGAGGTCGGCGGCAGCGACGGGGAAGTTGGCTGCGGCATTGTTGATCAGCACGGTCACGGTGCCGAGCGCGGCCTCGATCGCGGCGTACGCCGAGGCCACCGAGTCCGGTTCACGCACGTCCAGCTCGACCGCGAACCCCATGCCGCCCGCCGCCTCGATCGCGGCGATGCCGGCGGCGCGGTGTTCCTCGTTGCGGCTTGCGATCGCGACCGAGGCGCCGAGCCGCGCGAACTCGACTGCGATCGCCTTACCCAGTCCGGTGCCGCCGCCGGTCACCAGCACGACCTCGCCGGCATAGCTGCCCGCAGGCAGCATCGCGCCTTCGGGTGCGGCAGGGACGGCCATCGTTACTTGCCCTCGAACTCTGGCGTTTGCTTCTTCGCCTTCGCTGCGTACCCCTTCGGGGTGTCGTCGGAAACGAAAGCGATCGAGGCGCTCATTGCCTCGAAGCGCATCGCCTCGACCAGGCCGTTGTCCGCGAAGGAGTTGATCGTCCGCTTGATGCTTTGTACGGCGATCGGCGCGTTGTCGCGGATCTCCCGGGCGATCGCCATCGCGGTCTCGTCGAGCTCCTCGCGGGTGACGACCGACTGAACCACGCCGATCCGCTCGGCGGTGGCCGCATCGATCCGGCGGCCGGTCAGCGCGAGCAGCTTCGCCCATCCCGCGCCGGCGTCGCGGGCGAGCCGCAGGTCGCCGCCCGCGTCGATCGACACGCCGATCTGCGCCTCGGGCAACGCGAAGATCGCATCATCGGCGGCGACCCGGATGTCTGCCATCAGGGCGAGCTCGAAACCGAAGCCGAGGCAGTAGCCGTGGACCGCGGCGACGATCGGCTGCGGCAGGTCGGAGAACGCGTGGAAGCGCTCGTGAACCCAGCGCAGTCCCTCGTAGAAGTTCTTCGCCTTCTCGGCTTGCGATCGTCCGGTGATCCGGTCTTCGGGCATGCCGACGTCGATGCCGGCGCAGAACGCACGGCCCTCGGCGCGGAGCACGACGACCCGCACCGACTCGTCGAAGCGGATCTGGTCGGCCCGCTTGCCGAGCTGTCGCGTGGCCTCCCACGACCAGGCGTTGAGCTTCGCCGGATTGTCCAGCGTCAAGGTCGCGATGCCGTCGGCGATCTCGAGCCTCAGCAGCCAATCAGCCTCAGCCTCGACGGGCTCCATACGAACCATGTGGGTCAGTATTTCTGACGGGTCGTCAGAAACCCAGCCGGGTGGCTTGTCCGAGCAAAACGCAACATGTTCTACTTCGGTCGTGACTGATGCGCAGGGTG
Organism: Mycobacteriales bacterium; assembly: GCA_036267875.1. Lineage (GTDB taxonomy): Bacteria > Actinomycetota > Actinomycetes > JAFAQI01 > JAFAQI01 > DASZTV01. Next base: position 12,476 of record DATAVE010000190.1, on the reverse strand, counting down.
CTGCTGAGATCGTCGTCGACTGGGACGAGTGTGAGGCCAACGCTGTGTGCGAAGGCATCCTCCCGGAGATCTTCTCCGTCGATGAGGACGACAACCTGCAGGTGTCGAACTTCCATCCGCCGGCCGAGCTGCTCGACCAGGTGCAGGAGGCAGTCGACATGTGCCCGAAGCGTGCGCTGATGCTCAAGCGGGCTAGTCAGTGAGGGCTGCGGTTCTCCAGCAGATCCCTAGCGCCACTCTCGAGGTACGAGACGACGTCGCGACCGTCCCGGTCACCGAGGGCAAGGTCCGCGTCAAGATCCGCGCGACCGGTGTCTGCCACTCCGACTTGTCGGCGATGAGCGGCACGATCCCTGTCGCCATGCCCGCCGTCCTCGGTCACGAAGGTGCGGGCGAGGTCCTCGAGGTCGGCCCCGGCGTCAAGGCCCTGAAGCCCGGCGACCATGTCGTCATCTGCTGGTCGCCGCAGTGCGGCAAGTGCGCGGACTGCACCAACGGCCAGCCGCAGCTGTGCATGACGCTGGTAGCCGAGGCGTTCGGCGAGCCGCGCTTCACCGCAGGCGATACGACGTACTTCGGGATGTCGGGCGCCGGCACGTTTGCCGAGGAGCTCGTCGTTCCCGAGGCGGCGGCGATCAAGATCGGCAAGGACGTCCCGTTCGATCTCGCCTCGCTGATCGGCTGTGGCGTGATGACCGGCGTCGGCGCTGTAATGAACGCCGCACAGGTCAAGCCTGGTTCGTCCGTACTCGTCATCGGCTGTGGCGGTGTCGGGATCAGCGCGATCCAGGGCGCTCAGATCTGTGGTGCCTCCACGATCGTCGTGGTCGACATGGTCGAGAAGAAGCTGGAGTGGGCCAAGCAGTTCGGCGCCACTCACGCGGTCACGCCCGATGACCTGCCGAAGGCGATCCAGGACCTTACGCGCGGCGCGGGCTTCGACTACGCCTTCGAGGTCGTTGGCCGGTCGAGCACGATCCGGACGGCCTACGACGCGACCCGCCGCGGCGGGACCACGGTGGTCGTCGGCGTCGGTCCGACCGACGACATGGTGACGTTCAACGCGTTCGAGCTCTTCTACAACGAGAAGAACTTGCGCAGCTCCTACTACGGCTCTGCGAACATCCGCCGCGACTTCCCTCGGCTGCTCGATCTGTGGCGCGCTGGCCGGCTCGATCTCGAAGGGATGATCACCCGGCGGATCGCGCTCGACGACATCAACGATGCGCTCGCGGCGATGCAGGCCGGCGACGTCATTCGCCAAGTCATCATGTTCGACTGAGCCATCACCTTCGACTGAAAGTCGGCCCTCGTGCATGTCGGCATCTCGCTGTTCGCGACGGATCTCACCAATGACATCCGTGACGTTGCTCGGGCTGCCGAGGACGCGGGCTTCGAAAGCCTCTGGGTGGCCGAGCACACCCATATCCCGACGTCCCGGGCAACGCCGCACCCGAGCGGCGGTGAGTTGGCAGAGGAGTACAAACACACTCTCGACCCGTTCGTCACGCTGTCCGCAGCAGTCGCGGTCACCGAGCACCTCAAGGTCGGCACGGGCATCTGTGTGGTGACCGAACGCGACCCGATCGTTCTCGCGAAGGCGGTCGCCTCGCTCGACCATCTATCGGGCGGTCGGTTCCTGTTCGGGGTCGGCGCGGGATGGAACGCAGAGGAGATGGCTGACCACGGTGTCGCATACGACGAGCGCTGGGACGTCCTGCGCGATCGGGTGAAGCTCATGCAGGCGCTGTGGGGCAACGACGTCGCGTCGTACGACGGGCCGCACGCGAAGGTCTCCGAGTCGTGGCAGTGGCCGAAGCCGACGCAGAGCCCAATGAACGTGCTGGTCGGTGGGAGCAGCAAGCTGTCGATGCGTCACGCGGTCGAGTACGCGACCGGCTGGATGCCGATGCCGTCGAAACGGTCGATCGGAGAGCGGCTGATCGAGCTCGCCGATCACGCGGCCGAAGTCGGCAAGCCGGCGCCATCGGTGACGCTGCACGCCGTCCGTCCCGATGCGGGGGTGCTGAGTCACTACGCCGAGTTGGGGTTGGAGCGATGCATCGTGATCCTGCCCAACCAGGTTGATGTGCTGCCGGTGCTGCGCGAGTGGGCGGGTCTGATCCCGTCATGATGCGCGCGTTGGTGCTCGGCGGTGGCGGCGTGGCCGGCATCGGGTGGGAGCTCGGGATCCTGCAAGGCCTCGCCGACGCCGGCGTCGATCTCACGACCGCGGATCGGCTGGTCGGCACCTCTGCCGGGTCTGCGGTCGCGGCGCAGATCACCAGCGGGTTCCCATTGGCGCAGCTCTACGAGCGCCAGCTGTCGCCCGACCTGCTGACGACCGAGATCGCGGCGGACTTCGACGCCGAGGAGATGATGCGCGAGCTCGGCGCAGCCCTCGGTGACAAGCAGCCTGGGACCGAGATGTACCAGGCGATCGGGGCCTACGCGTTGCGGGCTCGGACCGTGCCCGAGTCGGTGCGGCGGCCCGTCATCGAGCGACGGCTGCCCAGTCATGAATGGCCGGATCGAGATCTGCGGATCGTCGCGATCGACGCGATCGCGGGCCTGCCGCGGGTCTTCACGTCAGCCGACGAGGTCGACCTGGTGGACGCGGTGACGGCGAGCTGCGCCGTACCCGGCATCTGGCCGCCGGTGTCGATCGCGGGAACCCGCTACATCGATGGCGGCCTGCGATCGGGGAGCAACCTCGACCTCGCCGAAGGGTGCGATGTCGTCGTGATGATCGTGCCGATGCCGGAGCTGCCATTCGCTGATCCAGATGCGGCCAGCGGGGCCGAGCGGGTGCGGTCCACCTCGCGGGTCATCACGATTTCCGCCGACGTCGAATCGCTGGCCGCGATGGGCGCTAACCCGCTCGACCCTGCCACGGCGAAGCCGTCGGCACTCGCCGGCCGGGCTCAGGCGGCTTCCCACGTCGAGGAGCTCCAAGCGGCGTGGCAGTCGTGAGCGGGGATCTTCGGATCGGGGTTCTCGGGGCCGCGCGGATCACGCCGTCGGCGTTGATCCGGCCCTCTCGGCAGGTGCCGGGCACTGTTGTCGCGGCGGTCGCCGCTCGCGACCAGGCCCGCGCCGAGGAGTTCGCTCGCAAGCACGGCATCGCGACAGTTCATTCGTCGTACGACGACCTGATCGCGGACGCCTCGATCGAGGCGGTCTACAACCCGCTTCCGAACGGGTTGCACGCCGAGTGGACTCTGAAGGCGCTCGCCGCGGGCAAGCACGTTCTGTGTGAGAAGCCGTTCACGTCGAACGAGGCTGAGGCGCGCGAGGTTGCCGACGCTGCCGCGAAGTCCGGGCTCGTGGTGATGGAGGCCTACCACTACCGCTATCACCCGCTGGCCGAGCGGATTCGAGCGGTTGCGCACGATGGTCAGCTCGGTGAGATCAAGCACGTCCATGTCGCGATGTGCTTCCCGCTTCCGAAGTTCTCCGACATTCGCTACTCGTATCCCCTTGGTGGCGGCACGACCATGGACTGCTGCTACGCGGTCCATGTGCTGCGGCTGTTGGGCAATGGCGAGCCGACGGTTGATGCGGCGAAGGCGTTGCTGCATGGTGCGGACATCGATCGCGCGATGAACGTGAACTACTCCTTCGCCGATGGGTCGACCGGCAGTACGTCGACCTCGATGTGGTCGCGGAAGCTGCTGCAGTTCTCCGCGAGCGTGACGGGCTCGCGGGGCGAGCTGAGAGTGCTCAACTTCATCGCACCGCAGTTCTACAACCGGCTCACGCTGAAGGTCGACGGGAAGACGACGCGAGAGCGCGTGCGCGGCGATGCGACGTACACGTATCAGCTGCGGGCGTTCCTTGCCGCGGTGCGCGACGGCGGACCGGTTATCACGGACCCAGAGGACGCAGTCCTCACGATGCGAGTGATCGACGACATCTACCGCAAAGCAGGGCTCCCGCTCCGCGGCCTCTGACGCGTAAGCAAAGGGGCTTCACCCACCAGTTCCGACGGAAGCCGCCACATAAGCAATGTGACATCGCCCGCGCTATTTCGCTGTTTTGTGCCCCGAACGCACGGGCAATGTGACATTGCCTGGCCCGAATCCGGCGGGTGGCGTCGGCACATCCGACGGCGGCAGGTTCTTGAAGGCCTTCTCGAGCAGCTTGTCGAAGTCAACGACCTGGCTGGCGGGCGGCGCTGCGATGTGGACCGGGAGGCCGAAGTCGGAGAACCGTTCGGTGATGTCCGCCGTACCGTTGCCATTGCCGCCGGCCAGCATGTGGAGCTGACGGACCCGCCCCTGCTGGTCGATCCAGACCGTGATTGCAGCGCCGCCTTTGGTGCCGGCGAGTTTTGCGAGGCTTCCCTTCAACTCAGTCGTGCTTACGCCGTCGAGTTCGACGTCTCCCTCGGACGTGATTTTCGTCAGGTGACTTCTCAACGAGCTGAGCGTGGACAGCGGATCGCCGAGTGGATCAAGTCCGCCCAGCACACCGCCCTTGGCCTCGTTCGCGCCGGTAAACCCCAGCCACGACCGATGAGTGGTCTCGAGTGCTTCGCTCGCCAGCGCGCCGTGAACGTATGCACCGCCTGGCGTCATGATCAGACGCTCGTTCTGTCCAGCACCAGTGAGGTGAAGGTCGACCGTACGGGCAGTCCAGTCGACAACACCTTCGCCATGGAGTGACTCGGATCGTCCGTTCTGACTCTCCGTGCCATCCAGGGTGATCCGAAAGGTGTGAGCAGCGTCGAGCGCCGAGGTTGTACCGGCCAGCAGTGTCTGGACGCTGCTCGCCTGACCCTGGGCGCTACCGCACGCGACGGCTGTCGCGGCTAGGACAGCGGCGATCGCAATACCCCGGAACCTTGCACTCACAACGCACCATGACACTGCGGGTCAGCCCGGTTGTCGATGGTCATTTCAGGCTAATCGGGCGAGGGCAGCAGATGGCCGCGGTCGTGCTCATCGAAGCTCGCTCGGTACGCCGACCGCTCCGCATCGTCGAACTCGCGGTAGATCAGCTCGGCACCTGCTCGATACCAGATCTCGCCGCTCGACCAGCCGGTCGCTCGCAACGGCGCCTTGTCGACCTTGTTGGTCGCGGTCAGTGGCATCGAGCCGACGACGCGCACGAACCGTGGCGCCCACTTCGTTCCGAGATCCGGCTGTGCAGCAAGGAAGTCGCCGAACGCAGCGGCATCAAAGGCTGTGTCCGGGCGGAGCTCGATCGCGCACATCACCTCGTCACCGGTCCGCGGATCGGGCGTCGCGCAGACCGCGACCATGACTGCGTCGGGATAGCGCGCGAGCACTGCCTCGACCGGCGCGGCTGCGAAGTTCTCGGAGTCGACACGCAGCCAGTCGTTGCTGCGTCCTGCGAAGTAGAACCAGCCGTCCGCGTCCCGATAGGCGAGGTCGCCGCTCCAGTACCAACCGTCGCGTAGCCGCGCATTCGTCGCCTCGTCGTTGCGGTAGTAGCCCTCGAAGCCAGGAGCGCCGCCGCGGTCGACGATCTCCCCGATGGCCTCACCCGGATTCGTCAGCCGACCTTGCGCGTCGATGACCGCAATCGCGCACTCAGACCCCGTCTCGGGGTCGATGATCGCGACGTCGGAGCCGGGCCTCGACCTCGGCAGTCCGATCGAGTTCGGGGGAGTGCCAGCGGGCCGATGGGTTGACACGACACCTTCGCTCGACCCGTAGGACTCTGTCAGGCCGCAGCCGAAGCGTCGCTCGAACTCGCACCGGTCTCGTTGTGACGCCTCAGTCCCGAAGCCGAGTCGCAGCGCGTTGCTCCCATCGTCGGCTCGCTCGTGAGTTGCGAGGACGTACGCCAGTGACCGTCCGACGTAGTTGAAGTACGTCGCGTCGTGCCGACGTACATCGGCGAGGAACTGCGACGCCGAGAACCGCGCACGCAGCTCGACGGGTGCCGCCAGTGCAACGGCCGGAGCAAGGTTGGCCATGATCGCGTTGCCGTGGAACATCGGCATTGCTTGGTAGAAGACGTCGTCCTCCCGCACGCCGATGCTGTCGACCGCACCCTTCGCGATCACGGCGAGCCGCCCGGTCGTGCAGACGACCGCCTTCGGTGCACCAGTCGATCCCGACGTGAACAACAGCAACAGGCGGTCACTGGCTTCAGGTGATGGCAGGTCGCGGCCGTCGCTGCGCGCCGCACTTAGCTGCCCGTCGTACGCCGGCTCGTCGACCGCGAGAACCCGCGCCGGATCGATGTCGAGCCCGAGCCCGTCGATCAATCCACGTCGGGCGCTGTCGGTGACGATCAATCCGCAGTCGGTGTGCCGGATGTCGTCGCGCAGCGAAGCGCCCCGTCGGGTCGGGTTGATGCCGACTACCGTGCTGCGAGCCAGTGCGGCGCCGTAGATCCAGGCGAGGAACTCGGGCGTGTTCTCCAGCAGTACGCCGACTTGTGGGCGTGCAGAGTCGCGCAGCTCGTCCAGCAGCACCGCGCGCGCCCGCGACTCGGCGATCAGCGTGCGCCACGACCACATGACGTCGCCGAACCACAACGCCACGCGATCGTCATCCGCCCGCGCCAACAGCAGGTCGGCGAACGTGCCCCCCAAATCCCGGTCCGCTCTTAGACGCGGTCGAAGGTCTCGGGGTCGGGGCCGACCCGCTCGCCTCGGTCGAGTGCACTGATCGCGGCGATGTCGTCGCCGTCGAGCGAGAAGTCGAAGATGTCGAAGTTCTCCGCCATCCGCTCGGGGCGCATCGACTTCGGGAAGATGATGTCGCCGCGGTCGAGATGCCAGCGCAACACGACCTGTGCCACGGTCTTGTCGTAGCGCCCCGCGATCGCGCGCAACGTCGGATCCTCGAGAACAGTGCCGCGACCGATCGGCGACCAGGCCTCGACGGCGATCTGATGCTCGGCGCAGAACTTCCGCAGCTCGTCCTGCACGAGGTATGGGTGGACCTCGATCTGATTTACCGCAGGCACGATGTCGCACTCCGCGAAGAGGCGTCGCAGGTGATGGGCGTGGAAGTTCGAGACGCCGATCGAGCGTGCGCGGCCGTCGCGGTAGAACTCCTCAAGGGTCCGCCAGGTCGAAACGAAGTCGCCGTCATACCGAGTCGGCAGCGGCCAATGGATGAGGAACAGGTCGATTCGTTCGATGCCGAGTGCGGCGAGCGTCTCGTCGAACGCGCGGCGGGCATCGTCGGGCAGGTGGAAGCCGTTGTCCAGCTTGCTGGTGATGTAGATGTCTTCGCGGTCCAGGCCCGAGGCGGCGATCGCTTCTCCGACCTGCTTCTCGTTGCCATACATCTCGGCGGTGTCGATGTGGCGATAGCCAGCTTGCAGGGCTTCGCCGGTGACTCGCGCTGTGTCTTCCGGCGGCACCAGAAAGACACCGAAGCCGAGCTGAGGAATCGACTGGCCGTTGTTGAGGGCGATGTTGGGTACGTCGGTCATACGTCTGTCCTACCCAGCAAGCGCGGGCAACACCTTGTCGACGTACAGGTTGACGGTGTCCCAGCCGCGCTCGACGGGTACGCCGCCACAAAGCGGGTGCAGCACCATCGTTGCCCACTCACCCTCGGCCTTGCACCATGCGATGGCCTCGTCGGGGGAGAAGATCCGATAGATCCCCTCGGCGCGCAGTTCCTCGACGGTGCTCGCGTGCGAGGAGACGGCGGAGTGAATGTCCGCGGTCTGCCAGCTCTGGTAACGGCTCGCCTCGTGCAGCAGGTGCCCACCGAGCTCCGCCCACGCCTTGTCCGGGTCCTCGGCGAGCAGGGTCAGAGAGGTCTTCTCGGGCGGCATGATGATGAATGGGGCGGTGCCCTGCTCGGCGCACTGCTCGTTGTAGTACGCCTCGAGCTCGGGCAGGTGCGCAGCCGGCAGGAACGGCAGTCCGAGCCGGGCCGCGCGACGCGCGGCCGGCTTGCCGCTGCCTCCGATGAAGAGGATCCCGCTGGCATCAGTCATGGGGATAGGCGTGACGCGAAGCTTGCGTCCGCGGTAGCTGAACTCCTCACCTGACCAGGCGCCGATGATCGCGTCCAGACACTCGTCGAGCAGTGCTCCGCGGGTCTTCCAGTCAAGGCCGGCGTCGGTGTACTCCTCAGGCCGGTAGCCAAGGCCGGCGACGACGTTGATCCGTCCGCCGCTCGCGAGGTCGAGTACGGCGACCTGCTCGGCGACGCGAATCGGGTCGTTGAGCGGGACCAGCAGCGCCTGCACCATCACCCGAACGTTCTTGGTACGCCCGAGGATCAGGCCGGCCGCAGTCAGCGGTGCGGGGCTCCAGCCGTCGTCGACGCCGTGGTGCTCCTCGAGCGACACGGCCATGAAGCCGTTCGCGTCCGCGACCGCGGCCATCTCGATGGCCTGCTGGTACATCCCCGACAGCGTCGTCGGGTCGATTCCCGGCAGCACGAAGTTGAAGCGCATGATCGAGATCGGCATGACGTGAAAACCCCTCAGGTACGACGGACGGGCACGAGCCTGCCATACCTAGCGCCGCGTTTCTGAAAGGGCGTCAGATATCGCTTCCGCGTTTCGGCCCGGCGACCCGTGGACCGTCGGACCACCCTGCGGCGTCTCTTCCGGTGGCCTTCGCTACGTCACGTGGAGGGTGAGCTCCCCTGAGGTTCCGGAGAAGTTGTCCTTGGTCTCCGGCCGGGATACCCGGTAGCGGAACGTGCCGTGGTCCACCGTCGGCACGGACACGACGTAGCCGAGCTCGACGCCGCCACTCGGCAGCTTCTGGCGATGGATGGTCGCTGTCGCAGGTGTGTCGACCCACCTGCCCTGACGAAGTCGCTGCAGCACGACCTGCTGGCCGGCCTCGTTCGGAGCCACCGTTCCGTAGATCTGAACTGATCCGCCAGCGGCGGTTCGATGCGAGGTCAGCGATGCGGTGACGACCTGTCGGACGTAGATCACCTGTACGGGGCTGATCGCAGGGCTGAAGATCTGATTGCCGAGGAACCGCCACCTGTACTCGGTGTTCACCTTCGGTTGAACTCTGGTTGCGACGGAGCCGGCGGCGTCTGTCGTCAGCGTCCTGAGCAGGTTCCACGCGCCGCTACGTCCAGCGCGGCTCAGCAGATCGATCTGAGCGCCCTGGACGTTGTCGTCCGCGACGACCGCGCGATCGGGGCGCACGCTTGCGGTGTCGTCGCTCGCCGACATAGTCGTCCCGATCTTCGCGCTGCTTCCCCCGTCGATCACGCGATTTCGCGCGCCACCAAGCGTCACATGGGTCGGGCTCGCGCTCGAGGTGGTCGAAGGAGTCGGAGTGGGCGTGCTTGTGACTGTCTGAGTTGGAGTCGGTGTTGGCGTAACGGAGGGTGTGGGTGTGGGTGTGGGGGTAGGCGTCCCTCCCGCACCGCTACCGGTCTGGATGGTGACCGGTGCCGACGGCACGGAAAACGGTCCGGTGCCGGCGATGTTGATTGCCGCCACCCGGAACGTGTACGACGTGCCGTTCGACAGTCCGCTGACCACGGCGGTCGTCGCCGTGCTGACGAGCGCTGAGGTCGGGCCCGCGATCCAGGTCGATCCGCCGTTGGACGAGACCTCGACGTTGTAGCCGATGATCGGCGAGCTTCCGACCGTGGAAGGCGCCGTCCACTGGACCGTCGCCTGTCCGTTGCTCCCGACTCCGGCAACGTTGGTCGGAGCGCTGGGCGCGCCAGGCGGCGTCACGACCGTGACGGTCCACGTTTTCGTTGCCAGCTGTGTGTTGCCGGGATCGCTCGTCACCGTTGCGAGGACGCTTGCTGAACCCGGTGCGGCACAGGTCAGGTCGTAAGCCGCTGTGCCCGTACTGTCGGTGGGCACGGTGGCCGGCGACGTGCAGCTTGATGCGTTGCTGCCGCTCGGCGCGAAAGACACCGTCTGGTTCACGACGGGTGCGCCGTGGCTGTCGGTCACCTTGGCGCTGAGCGCGTCCGGGCTTCCCGCGTTGACCGAACCGGCAGTCGGATCCGGCGTCGCCGAGAAGGTGACCACGGGTGCGTTGAGCTGGTTGTAAAAGTTCAGCTGGTAGGTGTCGGTCGCTTTCGTCGCCTCGGTAGCGGTATACGTCCAGACGCCTGCGATGTTCACGTTGAACGTTGTTCGTGGTGCGGCCCAGCCGAGGGTGTCGGTTTGCAGGCCATCGTTGACGCCAGGCGTGGTGGTGTTGGTTGCCGAGCAGCTCGCTTCGCCTGCGCCGCAGGGCACTCGCAGGTTGAGGTTGCTGTTGCTCGTGTCTGCCTGGTAGCGCACGAAGGTGTCGAGATATTCGCCTCCTGTCGGGGTGCTCGCTCCGACCGCGGTCCCGCTGGTGCATGCACTCGTGTCGCTGGTGTCGGTCTGGCACTGATAGAGCGATGCCGGCCCTGACTTGGTCAGCGCCGGGAGGTCGTTCCCGGACGCGTCGCTGGTGAGATTGCCGAACTGGTCGGTAAGGCGGACGTCGAACACAGCGCGGTCAACGTCGGGGACGTTGACCGTCCCGGTGTCCGAGACATCGACATTGTTCTCGGTCGGGATCAGACCACCCGTCGTCGTCGGGAACGCTGGGACGCCCACGAGGCGTGCCTCGCCGCCGTTGAGTGGCTGTTCTTGCGTCGTCCAGTCGGTCTCGACCGGGCAGCCCGGCACGAGGTCAGGGTCGGTGGAGTTGTCGAGTGTGGGCGGGAAGATCAATGTGGCGCCGGCATCGCAGGGCTCGTTCGATGGCACATCACCAGGCTCGTCCGGCGAAAGCCCCGCAACGGTGACATCCGCGAGAACCGACCCGTCATTGTCAAAGGTCGTGTCCCGACCAATCGCCAGGGTGACGGTGAACTCACCGGAGGCGTCCGTTGTGACGGACTCTGTTGAGCCAAGGTTGGAGAGGTTGCCAACCTCGCCGCCGACCGCGGGCGCGACCGCGAAGGTGCAGTCGCCGTAGACGTTTATGCCACCGGACACGCAGTTAGGTGTGAAAAAGCCGTGATCGACACTGACCGAGAGCGCGGTGTTCGAGATAGGTCCGCCGCCATCGACGGAGACGCCCTGACCGCTGCCGTTCGGCGCATCGCAGCTGGCCTCGCCTGCCCGAGGGGTACACGCGCTCGAGACGTAGTAGACGTTCTGAACGGCGTCGCCGGGCTCGGCGAGGTCCTGGTAGCTCGTCGACTGCGTGTCCGGTCCGAGCAGCATGCTGGACACAAGATCGACTCGGGCGGGGCTCGGAGTCGCGCTGGCACTCGGTGCCAGAGCCGTGGCGGCGAGTGTCGTTCCGGCGATGAGGCCGAGGGCTGTGACCGCGCGGATCATTCGAGTACGGAAACTGGCGGTGCGGAAGCCCGTCACAGTGTGTCCCCTCCCACTAGCTGAAGGGCGGCATCATAACAGGACGAATAGTCACTAGACGCATACACTCTGGGCATATCTAGTCGGGGCGTATGTCATTGCCCCTCTTATGGTGGCTCCGCGGTCAGAGGTGTTGCGCGCGCTTGGCGAGAGGGTTCGCGACCTGCGTCGCGAGCACGGGTTGACGCAGGAGCGGCTGGCCGAGCACGCGGACCTCTCGTGGAGCTACGTCAGTCAGGTTGAACGAGGACAACGTGATCTGGGCGTCCAGAATCTGTTGAAGCTCGCCCGGGGGCTCAAGGTGTCGCCTGGCGATCTCGTCAACGAACTGGTTTCTGCGGACTAGAGGCGACGTCGGCGCGCAGGGCGGATAGTCACGGGACGTATCGTCTCTGGTCGCGAATGATCGGGACGGGTGTCGTTGGGCGGCCATGCCGACGCCCCTCTCGCCCGCCCTCGAGACCTTGGGTGGCCGGATCCGAGTGCGCCGCGGCGAGCTAAGCCTCAGCCAGGAGGGCCTTGCCGACAAGGCGGGTCTGCACTGGACCTTCGTCGGGCAGGTCGAGCGTGGTCGCCGCAACCTCTCGCTGCACAACCTCCTCAAACTGGCTGAGGCGCTGCAGACCGATCCGGGTCGCCTCATCGAGGGCCTCCACGCACCTGAGGGCGCTACCTCCGACTAGTCGACGAGCTCGATGCCGGCCTCACCGGCGAGTGACGGCGCGAGGCTCGGCAGGTCCGAGAAGTCGATGACCGCGCCCTTGAGATCGAGCGCACCGGCGATGCCCAACATGTCGCAGTCCTTGATCCGCAGGCACTTCACATCCGCTGAGTGGAAGCGTGCGCCCCGCAGGCTGCACGACTCCATCGTCACGTGCTCGAACGTCGCGGAGTAGAAGTCGGCGTTCGAGAGGTCGCAGCCCCTGAAGGTCACGTTGCGCAGCCGGCTGAACCGCATCGAGAGCTCGTCGGTCTTGCAGTCGAGCAGCAGGCCGTCGTCGTACTGACCGTTGGTGAAGGCGACGCCACGCAACCGGGTCGCCCGGAACTGCACGCGGCGCATCGCGAAATCTCGCGCGAGGACACCCGAGAGATCGCATTCCTCGAACCGCAGATCGAGCCATTCGGGCCGGTCGAGCTCTAGCTCGAGCACCCGGGCGCCGCCCACCCACTGG
>DATAVE010000189.1:0-4449 GCA_036267875.1 Mycobacteriales bacterium | reverse complement strand
CGCCATCAGCTGCGCGTCGGTCGGCGACGGGCCGATCTCGACACCCTCGGCAGCCTCGTCGAGCTCACGCGCCAGGCCGAACAGCTCGACCAAGGTGTGGCCGGCCGATGCCATCGCGGTGCGGGGCGTGATCGAGGACTTGGTCTCGACGTCGACCACGAGGCGGTCGAAGTCGGTGCGCTGCTCGACACGGGTCGCCTCGACCTTGTAGGTCACCTTGAGGACCGGCGAGTAGATCGAGTCGATCGGGATGACACCGATCGGCTGACCCGGCTGCTTGTTCTGCACCGCGGAGACGTAACCGCGGCCGCGCTCGACGGTGAACTCGATCTCGAGCTTTCCCTTGGAGTTCAGCGTGGCGATGTGCAGGTCCGGGTTGTGGATCTCGACGCCGGCCGGAGGCGCGATGTCGGCCGCGGTGACCGCACCCGGGCCCTGCTTGCGCAGGTACATCACGACCGGCTCGTCGTGCTCGCTGGAGACGACGAGGTTCTTGATGTTGAGGATCAGGTCGGTGACGTCTTCCTTGACGCCCGCCACGGTGGAGAACTCGTGAAGGACATCGGCGATCCGCAGCGACGTGACAGCCGCGCCTGGGATCGACGAGAGCAAGGTACGGCGCATCGAGTTGCCGAGCGTGTAGCCGAAGCCAGGCTCGAGCGGCTCGATGATGAAGCGCGAGCGACTGTCGTCGATCGGCTCTTCGGTCAGGGTGGGGCGCTGTGCAATAAGCAAGGTCTTGCCTTCCTGTCGGGGACCACCGCTATTTGAGGTCCTCTGGGTTTTGCTGGACTGCGTGTTGCGGTCTTACTTCGAGTAGAGCTCGACAATCAGCTGCTCTTGCACCTGGGTGTCGATGATCTGGCGTGCCGGGAGGGCGTGGACCAGGATCCGCATGCGGTTCGAGATGACCTCGAGCCACGCCGGCACGGTCCGCTCGCCGGCCTCGGCGCGCGCGATCACGAAGGGCGTCAGCTCGACCGAGCCCGGGCGTACCTCGATGATGTCGTTCTCATCGACGAGGTAGCTCGGGATGTCGACCTTGGCGCCGTTGACGACGAAGTGGCCGTGCTTGACCAGCTGGCGCGCCATGTCGCGGCTGTGCGCGAAGCCCGCGCGGTAGACGACATTGTCGAGACGCCGCTCGAGCAGCTGCAGCAGGTTCTCACCGGTCTTGCCGGGACGCCGGTTGGCCTCCTCGTAGTAACGGCGGAACTGCTTTTCGAGGACGCCGTAGATGCGCGCGCACTTCTGCTTCTCGCGCATCTGGAGCAGGTACTCGCTCTCCTTGGTGCGACCGCGACCGTGCTCGCCCGGCGGGTACGGCCGGATCTCGATCGGACACTTCGAGGACTCGCACTTCGCGCCCTTGAGGAACAGCTTCGTCTTCTCACGACGGCAACGCTTGCAGTCGGGACCGGTGTAGCGGGCCATGGTCAGACCCTCCGGCGCTTCGGGGGACGGCAGCCGTTGTGCGGCGCCGGTGTCACGTCGGAGATGGTGCCTACCTCCAGGCCAGTTGCTTGCAACGAACGGATAGCGGTCTCGCGGCCGGAGCCGGGACCCTTGACGAAGACATCGACCTTGCGCATGCCGTGCTCCTGCGCCCGGCGCGCTGCGGCCTCGGCGGCCATCTGCGCGGCGTACGGCGTGGACTTTCGCGAGCCCTTGAAGCCGACCTGGCCGGCGCTCGCCCAAGCCACGACGTTGCCCATCGGGTCGGTGATCGACACGATCGTGTTGTTGAACGTGCTCTTGATGTGCGCGTGGCCGTGCGCGATGTTCTTCTTCTCCTTGCGGCGGACCTTCTTGGCCGCCGCCTTCTTTGCTGCGGGGGGCATTACTTCCCAACCTTCTTCTTGCCGGCCACGGTCTTGCGGGGTCCCTTACGGCCGCGGGCGTTGGTGTGAGTGCGCTGACCGCGGACCGGCAGGCCACGACGGTGGCGGATGCCCTGGTAGCAGCCGATCTCGATCTTGCGGCGGATGTCTCCGGCCACCTCGCGGCGCAGGTCACCCTCGACGCGGTAGTTGGCCTCGATCCAGTCGCGCAGCTTGACCAGGTCGTCCTCGGTCAGGTCCTTGACGCGGATGTCGGGGTTGACACCGGTCTCGGCCAGCGTCTTCAAGGCGCGGGTCCGGCCGATGCCGAAGATGTAGGTGAGCGCGATCTCTACCCGCTTGTCGCGAGGCAGGTCGACGCCGACGAGACGTGCCATTCGGGCTGGTACTCCTTCTCATTCACAGAGGTCTCCCGCGTCACCGTCCCCATCGCCCTAGATGGGGCCCCAGCCTCCGCGCCGGGGGTGGCCGGGCCGCACGAGCGATCGCGCGGCGCGGTTGGTGCGCGCTAGCTACTCAGTGGACTGCTAGCCCTGCCGCTGCTTGTGCCGCAGGTTCTCGCAGATCACCATGACCCGGCCATGACGGCGGATCACCTTGCACTTGTCACACATCTTCTTGACGCTCGGCTTGACCTTCACGGTCGTTCTCCTACTTGTAGCGGTAGACGATTCGACCGCGAGAAAGGTCGTACGGCGACAGCTCCACCACGACTCGGTCTTCGGGGAGGATCCGAATGTAGTGCTGGCGCATCTTCCCGCTGATGTGGGCCAAGACCTTGTGACCGTTTTCGAGCTCAACGCGGAACATGGCGTTCGGCAATGGCTCGACAACGCGCCCCTCGATCTCGATGGCGCCTTCCTTCTTCGGCATATCCTCCGCAAATCCCGTATGTCAGATGAGTTGTCAGGCAGTTCCAGCCCGCGAAACCGCAGGCCAACGAAAGAGTCTACGGGAGCGTGTCGCTACCTACAAACCCGCCGACCATCTGCACGAAGTAGCACAAAGAGTCCCTCGCGTACGCCCGGTTTACGGTGGATTGGGCGGTTTCCGAGGTGGTTTGTGTGCTACTTCGAGGAACTGGCCAGCTCGGAGATGGCTGCGATTCGGTCGCGGCCACCGTCGATGGCCGTCAGGACCCACGGGCCCTCTTCGGTCATGGTGAACGAGTGTTCGAAGTGAGCCGAGCGCGAGCCGTCTGATGTGACGACCGTCCAGCCGTCATCCAGCACCTTGGTCATTCGGCTGCCCAGATTGACCATCGGCTCGACCGCTAGCGCCAGGCCCTCGACCAGCTCCGGTCCCTTGCCCATCCGCGGCCCGACGAAGTTGTGGACCTGCGGGTCCTGGTGCATCTCGGTCCCGATCCCGTGACCGACGTACTCCTCGACGATCCCCCAGCTGCCGCCGCTGGGGTGCGGCTGCGAGCGGATGTAGTCCTCGATCGCCCGCGATACGTCGACCAGCCGCGCGCCGAGCAGCCCGGAAGCCATCCCGTGCCACAGCGACTCCTCGGTCACCCGCAGCAGCTCGAGCTCGGCGTGAGTGACCTCGCCAACCGCAACTGTGATCGCCGCGTCCCCGTGGTAGCCCTCGATGATCGCGCCGAAGTCGATCGAGACGATGTCACCATCGGCGAGGACGGCCTTCTTCGACGGGATGCCGTGGACGATCTGGTCGTTCACCGACGTACACACCGTCGCGGGGAAGCCGTGGTAGCCGAGAAAGTTCGACGTTGCTCCCGCCTTCGCGAGGCAGTCACGAGCGATCTCATCGAGGTCCGCCGTGGACATCCCCGGCTTGACCGAGTCGCGCAGGGTCGCGAGCGTGGTTCCGACGACGATGCCCGCCTGACGCATCAGCGCGATCTCGTCGCGCGACTTGATCTGGATCATCTGGGCGCGCCTCCTCCAGCGACTCATCAACGTTAGTCGCGAACTAGCCGCGGGCGAAGGGACGGATGGCCGCGGAGGCACGATCCGTCACGTCGTCGACCGGCCCCATCGCGTCGATGCCGACCAGGATTCCGCGCTCGGCGTAGTACCCGACCAGTGGCGCAGTCTGCTCGTAGTAGACCTCGAGGCGGTGGCGGATCGTGTCTGGCTTGTCGTCGTCGCGCTGGAACAGCTCGCCGCCGCAGTTGTCGCAGATGCCCTCTTGGGTGGGCGGGTCGAAATCGACGTGCCAGATGTGACCGCAGTTGCGACACGTACGCCGACCCGACAGCCGGCGTACGACCTCGTCGTCGTCGACGACCAGCTCGAGAACGACGTCGAGCTTGGTCCCCATCTCGGCCAGAATCTCATCGAGCCGGCCGGCCTGGGGCACGGTGCGGGGAAAGCCATCGAGCAGGAACCCGCGCTCGGTGTCCTTCTCGGCCAGCCGGTCCTTGACCATGGCGACCGTGACCTCGTCAGGGACAAGGTCACCCTTGTCCATGTACTCCTTGGCCTGCTTGCCCAGAGGGGTGCCTTGGCTCACGTTCGCCCGGAAGATGTCACCGGTCGAGATCTGAGGCACGGCCAGGTGGGCAGCGACGAACTGGGCCTGTGTCCCCTTCCCGGCGCCCGGCGGGCCCACGAGGACGAGGCGCACTAGCGAAGGAATC
>DATAVE010000188.1:0-58079 GCA_036267875.1 Mycobacteriales bacterium | reverse complement strand
CACCGATGCCGACACCTGGGAGCGGCAAGCCGAGCAACCGTTGCGTCGAGCCCTCCACGTCCTGCAAGCAGCGCATCTGTGCCTCCGCGGCAGCGGCGGACGGATCGTCGTACTCCTGCCATCCTTCGTCATGTCGGGCGCGGCCGATGTCGTCGCGTGGGCGTCGGCGGCTGAGGGATATCGATCGCTTACCAAGGCCGCAGCAAGGGCGTGGGGCGACGAAGGCATCGCCATCAAGTCCGTCCTGATCCCGGCGAGCCTGACCGCGGACTCAGCGCTCGATCGTCCCGGCCTCCAGCCACCCGCACTCGGACGCGTCCCCGATCTGGAGTCGGATGTCGCACCGGCGATCGCAGCGTTGCTCGACGAACGGCTCGACGTCGTCACCGGTCTGACGCTGGCAGTCGACGGCGGCGTCTGGATGACGTCGTGACCTCGCTAGCAGGCAAGGTCGTCCTCGTCACCGGCGGCGGCGCAGGTCTGGGTCGCGCCATCTGCATCGATGCAGCACGTAGCGGCGCGTCAGTCGTCATCGCTAGTCCGGGCAGCAACGGCGCCGAGACCGCCAGCCTCGTGTCCGAGGTTGGGACCGGTCGCCACATTGCGACCGACGTCACCGACCTGGGCGAGGTACAGCGCGCGGTCGACGTCGCGATTGCGGAGTTCGGGCGGGTCGACGCGATCGTCCACAACGCGACGAGCCGGCACAGCAGCGGAGTCGAGTCGATCGACGAACTCACCGACGACATCTGGGACGACCACATCGCGGTCTCGTTGCGTGGCGCCTACCACTGCGCCGTGGCCGGCTTCACCGCGTTGCGTGACACCGGCGGGCGCTACGTCGTGATGACCTCGCCCGCTGGCATCGAGGGCAGTGCCAACCGTCCGGCGTACTCGGCAGTCAAAGGTGCGGCCCGCGGATTGGTCAAGAGCCTCGCGCTCGAGTGGGGACCCCACGGCATCACCGTGGTCGGCGTCTCACCACTGGCGATGACGCCCGCGATGACGAACGCATACGAGGCAGACCCCGCACTGAAGGCGCGCCTGGCCAAGCTCGTCCCGCTCGGCCGAGTTGGTGACGCGACGACTGACGTCGCACCCGTCGTACGGTTCCTGCTCGAAGACGGTTCGCGGTACATCACCGGGCAGACGATCGTCGTCGACGGCGGAAGGTTCACCACGCTGTGACCGAGTCGTCAGCCGCATTGCGGAAGGACAGCGTTTCGCTGCGGCTCTACCCGCACCTCGGCCTGCCGCCGACCCAGGTCGTCGCCGAGCTCCTTGCCCAGGCGCGCCTGGCAGAGGACGTCGGCTTCGACGGGCTGATGACCAGCGAGCACCACAACGCCTTCGCGGGCTATCTGCCCAACCCGATCCAGGTCGCGGGTTGGGTGCTCGACGTCACCGATCGCGCGTGGGCGGCGCCCTGTCCGTTGCTGTTGCCGTTACGGCCCGCCGCCATCGTGGCCGAGGAGATCGCGTGGCTCGCCGCGCGCTTCCCCGGCCGGGTCGGTGTCGGGCTCGCCGCCGGCTCGCTCGAGGCGGACTTCGAGATCGCGGGCACGACGAAGGACAACCTGACGCAGCGGTACGCCGAGGCGATGACGGCTGTAAGCGGCATGTTGCTCGGCCGTGAAGCCGGAGTGCTGTCCGACGACCCGGCGATCCGACAGTGCACGACTGATCCGATCCCGGTCGTCAGTGCGGCGATGAGCCCGGCGGCCTGCCGCCGTGCCGCGACTGCCGGCGTCGGGCTGTTGTTCGACTCGCTGACGAAGATCGGCCGCTGCCGCGAGCTCGTGGATATCTACCGCGACGCCGGCGGGTCCGGACCGATCGCGTTGATCCGACGTGCCTGGCCAGGAGCGGGCAACGACGGTCGTCATGAGGACCAGCTGAAGCTGTACAGCAGTTACGCGGCATCGGCGGCAGTCGAGCACTGGAGCGATGATCGGCCCGCAGGCGGCGACGCCGCGTCGATCGCGCAGGTCCTGACCGCGCAGGCAGACGCAGTTGGCGCGACGTGTCTCAACATCCGGGTGCACACGCCAGGGATGACACCAGCCGAGGCACGGGAACACATCACCGCGCTGGCCGACGTCATCGCGCTGCTCCGTCGTGACTGACAGGATGGCCGCATGCGAAAGATCGGGTTGCTCGGAGCGACCGGCTACACCGGCCGACTCACCGCCACGGAGTTCGCGCTTCGGGAGATGCCGGTCCGGCTGGGCGGTCGTTCCGCAGACCGGCTCGCCAAGGTCGACGCGGCGCAAGGCGCCGAACGAGTCGTCGTCGACACCACTGACCCTGCGACGCTCGACAGCTTCATGGCCGGACTCGATGTCGTGATCTCGACGGTCGGCCCGTTCGAGCTGCTCGGCCGCCCCGTCGTCGATGCTGCGGTCGCGGCAGGCGTGCACTACGTCGACTCGACGGGCGAGCCCGACTTCATGACCTGGGCA
Organism: Mycobacteriales bacterium; assembly: GCA_036267875.1. GTDB lineage: Bacteria > Actinomycetota > Actinomycetes > JAFAQI01 > JAFAQI01 > DASZTV01. Next base: position 55,617 of record DATAVE010000188.1, on the reverse strand, counting down.
TACGAGACCCACTCCAGCGCCGTCACTGCCGTCGTACCAGCGTGCGGCTACGACTACGTCCCTAGCGACCTCGCGGCACGCATTGCGGCCGGCTCGCTGGACGGTCCCGCCGAGCGGATCGACATCGGCTACTCGGTCAAGGGCATGAAGCCGACCCGCGGAACTGCGCGCAGTGCGCTTGGCGCCGTACTCGCAACGCCAGACCCGCAGATCAAGCGCTCGACGATCGGTGACCAGCCTGCGCTGCAGGTGCCGCTCGGCGACTTGCTGACCACCGGGCGCTGGGCCGGTGGCGCGACCGTGACTGCCAACGTGACGGTGTCGAAGGCAGCCCGCGCGATCGTGCCGGTCATGGGGCCTGCGACCGGTCCGCTGATGAAGCTCAGCGCGCCACTGCTGCGCCGACTGGTCGAGCGGATGCCAGAAGGCCCGACCGATGAGATGCGAGCCAGTGCACGGGCCACAGTGTCGTCAACCGCGACCCGCGGCACCAGGTCGGCGACCGTCACAGTCAACGTCAACGACGTCTACGCGTTCACCGCGCTGTCGCTGGTGGAGTTCGCACTACGTGTCGACGGCAAGGGCCCGATGTCGCCGGCAGAGGCAGTGGACCCGGCCGAGATGCTCGACGCGCTGTCCGGTCCGCTCCTGTCCTGGCACCACTAAATCCCCGAACCAGCACACAAACCTCGGCCAGCAAGGCGGGATTGACCCTCGCTGTCCGATTCGTGAGGGACTTTGTGTGCTACTTCGAGGTCGCGGCGAGGAGCTCGGCGATCTGTACGGCGTTGAGGGCTGCGCCCTTGCGCAGGTTGTCCCCGCTCACGAACAGCGCGAGACCACGGTTGTCGGGCACACCCGGGTCCTGACGCAGCCGACCGACGAAGCTCGGGTCCGCCCCGGCTGCCATCAACGGCGTCGGGACGTCGACAAGTACGACGCCCGGCGCGTCCGCGAGCAGCTCGCGAGCGTGCGCCACCGTCATCGGCTGCGCGAACTCGGCGTTGATCGACAACGAGTGACCGGTGAAGACCGGCACCCGTACGCACGTACCCGAGACCGCGAGGTCCGGGATGCCGAGGATCTTGCGGCTCTCGTTGCGGAGCTTCTTCTCCTCGTCGGTCTCGAACTCGCCGTCGTCGACGAGCGAGCCGGCCATCGGGAGCACGTTGAACGCGATCGGCGCGACGTACTTCTCCGGCTGCGGGAAGGTCACCGCGTTGCCGTCATGCGTCAGCTCCGCCGCGCGATCGACGACCTGGCGTACCTGCTTGTCGAGCTCGTCGACTCCCGCGCCTCCGCTGCCCGAGACCGCCTGGAAGGTCGTGACCACGAGCCGGGTCAGGCCCGCCTGCGCATGCAGCGGCTGCAGCGGCGGCATCGCGACCATCGTGGTGCAGTTCGGATTGGCGATGATGCCCTTACGGGCATCCGCGATCGCGGCAGGGTTGACCTCACTGACGACCAGCGGCACGTCCGGATCCATCCGCCACGCGGACGAGTTGTCGACGACGGTGACGCCCGCCGCGGCGAAGCGCTCGGCCTGGGCGCGCGACGTCGTCGCACCAGCAGAGAACAGCGCCACATCAAGGCCGCTCGGATCTGCGACAGCCGCGTCCTCGACGACGACGTCGACACCCTGCCACGGCAGCGTCGTACCGGCCGAGCGGGCGGAGGCGAAGTAGCGGATCTCCTCGACCGGGAAGTTGCGCTCGCTGAGCAGCTTGCGCATCACGGCGCCGACCTGCCCCGTCGCGCCGACGACGCCGACCCTCATCGTCCGGTCCCCGCGTGAACAGCTGCGGGGGCACCGTCCGGGTCGTCGAGACCGAACGCCTCGTGGATCGCACGAACAGCAGCCGGCACGTCGGTGTCCTGGCAGAGCACCGAGATCCGGATCTCCGAGGTCGAGATGTTCTGGACGTTGACGCCCGCCGAGGCAAGGGCCTCGAAGAACTTCGCGGAGACGCCCGGGTGCGAACGCATCCCGGCGCCGACGAGGGAGACCTTGCCGACATGGTCGTCGTAGAGCAGCGACTCGAAGCCGATCGACTCGCGCACCTTCTCCAGCGCCTGGAGAGCTGTCTGGCCATCGGCCTTGGGGAGCGTGAAGGAGACGTCGGTGCGCCCGGTCGAACCGGACACGTTCTGCACGATCATGTCGATGTTGACGCCTGCGTCCGCCACGACACGGAAGATGCCGGCCGCCTCGCCTGGCTTGTCCGGCACTCCGACCACCGTGACCCGGGCCTCGGACAAGTCATGGGCAACGCCGGAGATGATCGCCTGCTCCACCAGTTCCTCCTCGGGAATGCCGACGACCCAGGTGCCCTCGCGGTCGGAGAACGACGAGCGGACATGGATCGGTACGCCGTAACGGCGGGCGTACTCGACGCAACGCAACATAAGGACCTTTGCTCCGCTGGCCGCCATTTCGAGCATCTCGTCGTAGGAGATGCGGTCGAGCTTGCGCGCGGTTCCGACGATCCGCGGGTCGGCGGAGTAGACCCCGTCGACATCGGTGTAGATCTCGCAGACGTCGGCGTTCATCGCGGCGGCCAGTGCGACGGCCGTCGTGTCCGAGCCGCCGCGGCCGAGCGTAGTGATGTCCTTCGTGTCTTGTGAGACGCCCTGGAACCCGGCGACGATGCAGATGCTGCCGCCGGCGAGGGCCTCGGTGATCCGACCGGGCGTGACGTCGATGATTCGCGCCTTGCCGTGCACCGAGTCGGTGATGACGCCAGCCTGCGAGCCGGTGAACGAACGGGCCTCGAAACCAAGATTGGCAATCGCCATCGCAAGCAGCGCCATCGAGATCCGCTCACCGGACGTGAGGAGCATGTCGAGCTCGCGGGGCGGCGGGAGCGGCGAGACCTGCTGAGCGAGGTCAAGCAGCTCGTCGGTGGTGTCCCCCATCGCAGACACGACAACGACGACATCGTTGCCGGCACGACGTGAGTCGACGATCCGCTGTGCCACCCGCTTGATTCGCTCGGCGTCACCGACCGACGACCCGCCGTACTTCTGGACGACGAGAGCCATACCGCCCAGGATACGGAAGGTGACCCGCCGACCGATCTCGATTTTCGCGGCCCTGACCGTCGCCATCGTGCTGTGCTCCGGCGCCATCGCCAGCCAAGCCGTTGCTGCGGCAACTGGGACGAAGGTGCCAGTCGTGGCCTGTCCGACCTCGCGTGGGATCGCGGGCCACCCTGCGACGAAGTACCCGGCGATGCTGACAACCAAGGCCGCACCGTCCGTTGCGGCGCACCTCGCGTACTACAGCGACAACGTGCGCAACCTCACGCCGATACTCGGCCCGCGCGGCTGGAAGTGCCAGGTGCAGGTCGGCGCGGACGGCAGCACTGGAGTCAACATCTATCCGGCGGGCAGCTCACCGACGAGCAAGACGGCGATCACCGTCCAGTCCGCGCCGGCCTGTCAGGGGTGCGTCTGGACTCTGGTCTGCTCGCTCATCCCAGGCTCCGCGAAGCAGGTCGGCGACGGCCAGCCCGCGTGCCCCAGCACACGACCTAAGCGCGAGCGGGTGAAGTTCGAGAGCGGCAATCCGAAGGCGACCGGACGAGTGCAGGACGTCGTCGTCTTCCAGGACCCAGCCGGCGTGAAGGGCGAGGGCATTCCCTCGGGCGGGCCTGATCCAGCCAACGGCGTCTTGCTCTACGACTGGGACAAGCACGACGGCGGCGCCGCGTCGCTCGAGACCTGCACATTGCCGAAGTCGCAGTTCGACGTCTGCAGCGCGACGGTCAGCAACTTCGGCGCCCGCGACTGGGGCATGCCCTGACGGCGAGGGCGACGACAGAGCAGGCACGATCGCGATCACCCTGGTTCTGCCGACCGGGGTCGCCTGCAGCGCAGAGCAGCTCGGAGTTGCCCGTCACAGCGTGCCCGACGACCTCGGAAACGTAGGAAAGGCCGCCAGCGAAGTACGGCGTCCGGCTCGTTGCCGCCGACGACGGCGTCGGGGTCACGCTCATCCCACCGCTCGCAGCCGTGCGCGAGGAACCGATGACAACGCAAGGAGTTCGGATCAACGCTGGGTCTGAACCCGCTTCTACCGCAGGACCCCGAGAACGGGGACGGCAGCGTCACGGGAATGGTGCGGCCTCACCGGAACATCGGCCAGACCGGTTAGCTGTAGGCGCGGCGTCCTTCGAAGGCGCGGCCGAGCGTCACTTCGTCGGCGTACTCGAGGTCTCCGCCGACCGGAAGGCCGGAGGCCAGTCGCGTGACCTTGACGTCCATCTCGCGCACGAGCCGGGCGAGGTACGTCGCAGTCGCCTCGCCTTCGAGGTTCGGGTCGGTCGCGAGAATCAGCTCGGTCACCGAGCCGTCGGCCAGTCGCACCATCAGCTCGCGGATCCGCAGGTCGTCAGGGCCGACGCCCTCGATCGGCGAGATGGCCCCGCCGAGCACGTGGTAGCGACCGTGGAACTCCCGCGTCCGCTCGATCGCAACGACGTCCTTCGGCTCCTCGACCACGCAAATGACTGACAGGTCGCGTCGCGGGTCACGGCAGACCCGGCACTGCTCCTCTTCTGAGACGTTGCCGCAGATCGTGCAGAACTTGACCTTGTCCTTGACCTCGGTCAGCGCGAGGACGAGACGCCGTACGTCGACCGGGTCGGCAGCGAGTAGATAGAACGCAATCCGCTGGGCGCTCTTCGGACCCACACCCGGCAACCGGCCGAGCTCGTCGATCAGGTCTTGAACCGGCCCTTCGTACAAGTCAGTACGCCTAGAAGCCCGGGATGCCGAGTGAGCCGCCCATGCCGCCGGCGAGTGGACCCATCTTGTCGGCGGCCAACTCATCGGCGACGCGCTTCGCATCGCGCACAGCCGCCACGATGAGATCCTGCAGCGTCTCGATGTCATCCGGGTCGACCGCTGCTGCACCGATCTCCATAGCGGTGAGCTCGCCGGCGCCGGTCATCGTCGCCTTGACCAGGCCGCCTCCGGCGCTGCCCTCCACGGTCATCGCAGCAATCTCTTCCTGCGCGGCGAGAAGCTGGGCCTGCATCTTCTGTGCCTGCTTCATCAGCTGCTGCATGTTGGGCTGCGGAGGCATGCCAGGAAGCGTACGGCGCGAAGCCGACGGGAACCTCGCGGCGCGGCCGAGCGTCGATTGAGAGATGGTGAGGACGACCGGACCTGCGAAAGAAGTCGCGATGAGCAATCGCCCTGGCGCCTCCCGAACGATCGCGATCCTCAACGTCGCGGTTCTCGTAGCCGCCGGTCTGGTCGCTGGCCTCACGCACGCAAGCAGCGCGACAGCACCGCCCTTGCTTGGTCCCGGGCATGGTCCCGTGCGTTGGCCGCTCATTCGACAGGCCGGTCGCGTCGTCTTCGCGGAGACGGCGGTCAGATCTGCGCCCTACTTGCCAGCCACCTCGTTGTACTCAGCAGCCCGGAACGGCAATCAGGTCGAGCGAATCACTCACCAGGCCGGTGGCATCGAGGACGCCGTCGCCTCACCTGACGGAAAGCGCATCGCCTACACCGATGAGACGTACGGGCGCAAGCCAGGTGAGCACTATGTCGACGGGGACTACGTCCACGTCGTCAACGCAGACGGCTCGGACGACCGCACGATCTACCGCTGCGCGAGTTCCGCGTGCGGCGAGCTGCTGTGGTCGCCCGACGGCAGCCGGCTGTTGTTCGCTGACGGGCGAGCTCACATCCTCGAGCCCGATGGTCACCTTGACCTGCTCTGCATCGGCGGCTGCCCAGGCGACCCGCCGACTGCAGTGTCGTGGTCGCCCGACGGTCAGCAGCTCGCGTTCGACTACGCGCGCGAGGTCTCGCTCGACAACGGCAAGTCGGGATACCCCGGGACATCGACGGTCTTCGGCATCGGGGTGATGAACGCCGACGGATCAGGTCAGCGGTTGATCACCAACACCGCCTGCTCTCGAGAGGACCTCCCGCAGTGCTTCTCGGACGGCAACCCGATCTGGTCGCCGGACGGCGAGGCGATCGCCTTCCTTCGAACTCCGCAGCCGTACCTAATCCCCAACGGCTCGGACTACGTGCCGTTCGGCGGACCGTCTCTGATCGACACCATCCGTCCCGATGGCTCCGGCCTCCGCCCGCTCACGCGCTGCGCCGAGTGCTCGATTCGGTCGATGGCCTGGTCGCCCAGTGGACGGGTGTTGGCCTACCTCGCCCTGTCACAGCCGTACCGACCGAGACGTCCGGCATGGACGTTGAACACGGTCGACGTGCGTAGCGGGAAGCTGCACGGCGAGCCGCTGAGCTTCATCACCAACGTCAACAACTACCCCGCCTTCGTGTGGGCACCGAACGGGCGCGAAGTCGCGATCGGACAGCTCTCGGGCGCCGGACGTGCTCCGAAGGGAATCGACGTCGCGAGCATCGAATCTGACGGAGGTCTCGGCACTGCGCGGCAGCTCACGGCCAACGGCCTTCCGCCCATCGTGTGGTTGCCGCGATCCTCGTCCGGCTAGGTCTGGTCGATCTCGCCGATCACTTGGGCGCCGAGCCCTTCTTGCAGGAGCGCAAGAGCCGAGGCTTCGGCGTCGGTGCCTGCGCCGTCCTCGACATCGTCTGACTCCTCGATGTCGTCGGCCGTCATCTCGGCAGCCGGTGTCGGCGGCACGTAGCGCTCCGGCTCAGACGAGCTGGCCGGCTGCGGTTTTGCGCCACCGCCGGTCGTGGCCGAGACCTTGAGGTCAACGCCGACGACCTCCTTTAGGGCCAGGGTGAAGCTCGCACTGACATCGCGGGCGAAGCGCTCTGCGAGTGAGGCGCTGGAGAACGACAGCGTCAGCTTGTTGCCCTCGAGGGAGTCGATCTGCGAGGACAACATCAGGGCGTGAGCCGTCCGGCTCTGGGTGCGGACGGCGTCGAGCACGCTGTCCCACAGCCGGCGCAGCGCGACGATGTCAACGACGCCGGCAGCAGCGGGTGCCGCCGCCACCGGAGCGGGCTCGGGTTCGGCAAGCGGCGCGGCCGCGTCGATTGGATCGACCGGCGAGGACGATGCGACGACCGGCTCCGGCGCTGCGGATGGGGTTACCGGCTCCGTTACCGGCTCCGGAGCGGGCTCTGCGACAACCGGGCTGACAGTCGGGGCGGCCGCAGTCGTCGGTGCGGCGACAGCAGCAGGCTGGGCACTTGCCGCGGGCGCCGAAACCCCTGTCGCGGCGAGTCGCCGCTCGATCCGATCGAGGCGCGCGAGGACAGCAGCAGCATCATCGGTCGCTGCCGGAAGCAACACCCGGGCACATGCGAGCTCGAGCACCAGTCGCGGCGACGTCGTACCTCGCATGTCGACGAGTGCCGCGGCCATCACCTCTGCCGCATGCGTCAGCGATGCCCGCCCGAGGTGCCCGGCCTGGAATCGCATCCGGTCGAGCGCGTCGGTCGGCGCATCGAGTAGGCCTGCGTCGGCTGCGTCGGGTACGGCGTCGAGGACGAGCAAGTCGCGGAAGCGCTCGAGCAGATCCTGGGCGAACCGGCGCGGGTCGAGACCCGCCTCGATGACCCGGTCGACTGCCGAGAAGACCGAGGCGCCGTCGGCGGCGACGAACGCCTCGACGGTCTCGTCGAGCAGCGTCGCGTCGGTGTAGCCGAGCAATGACAGCGCACGGTCATAGGTGATCCGCTCGCCACCCGAGCCGGCCGAGAGCTGGTCGAGGATCGATTGCGCATCGCGCGCCGATCCGGCGCCGGCGCGTACGACGAGCGGCAGCACCAGCGGGTCGACGTCGATGCCCTCGCGCTCGCACAGCAGGGCAAGGTGGTCGCGCATCACACCTGGCGGGATCAACCGGAACCGGTAGTGGAAGGTCCGCGACTTGATCGTCGTCAGGACCTTGTCGGGCTCGGTCGTCGCGAAGATGAACTTCACGTGCGGCGGTGGCTCCTCGACCACCTTCAGCAGCGCGTTGAACGCCGCCGAGGTGATCATGTGCGCCTCGTCGATCACGTAGACCTTGAACTGCGAGGAGACCGGCGCGAAGAACGCCCGCTCACGCAGGTCGCGAGCGTCGTCCACCAGGCCGTGCGACGCGGCATCGATCTCGATGACGTCGAGCGAGCCCGGACCCATCGGAGCGAGCGCGACGCACGAGTCACACACGCCACAAGGCTTGGAGGTCGGACCCTGCTCGCAGTTGAGCGAGCGCGCGAGGATCCGCGCGCTCGACGTCTTGCCACAGCCACGCGGGCCGCTGAACAGGTACGCGTGGTGAATGCGGCCGGAGTCGAGCGCAGCGCAGATGGGCTCGGTGACGTGCTCCTGACCGATCAACTCGGCGAAGGTGCCAGGGCGGTACTTGCGATAGAGCGCGAGCGACATCTCTTTGGACCGGCCTCCGGCGACGGGACGGCGATGCTAGGGACCCCTCGCACACCCGCTAGAGCCCGCTTGCCCTTGCTGCCTTCCGGCCCTGGGGGATTGGGCGGGGTAACGCCGCACGAGGGGTCGGCGCCCACTGTAGTGGCGACGTCGGACCGACCGCGACCGGTCATCCACGGGTAGCGAGCCGTTAGGATCGCCGAGGGAGGATTCGCCTAGTTGGCCTATGGCGCACGCTTGGAAAGCGTGTTGGGGGCAACCCCTCGCGAGTTCGAATCTCGCATCCTCCGCCAAAGTCCCTGGAAGCCAGTTCATGTCGCGTGCGGTTCAGGTCTGGCCTGCATGCGCGCTGGCAACTACCCTGAACACACTTCGAGCAAAGGCTCGAGGAGCCCCTTCGGTGCGCCGAGTCCTGTCAGCCGAGGGGGTCATCGTCAGACCACGACAGGACCGGAGGACCCAACCGCGGAGTACGTCTCACGACGTACCTCGCATGGGGTGAAGCCGACGCTTGCGTCGGCCGGGCACCTTCCAGCCCGAACCCGTCAGCTGACTTCGGAGGCGCGAGGGAAGGGACCTCCGTGCCTGCTCGCCGTGACGGCAAGCTCACCGCGTCTTTTCGGCTGACTACCGCAGGCCTCATCGGAGTCAGCGCGACTGTGGCAGGCCTGCTCGCCCCGACAGCCGCATACGCCGGTGCCACCGCCACCGATGCGCAGTGGGACCGGGTCGCGCAGTGCGAGTCCGGCGGCAACTGGCACATCAACACCGGGAACGGCTACTACGGCGGACTGCAGTTCTCAGAGGCAACCTGGAAGTCCTACGACACCGCCAACTACGCAGCCCGGCCCGACCTCGCCGCCCGCGAGCAACAGATCGACATCGCCAACCACGTTCTGGCCAATGAAGGCTGGAACGCCTGGCCGACCTGCCCGCCCGGGCCTGCTGGTCCTGCCGCTCCTTCTGGGCCATCTCCGGCTGCCGCCGCGCCCGCCAAAGGCGGCGCACACCTCCAGCCCGGCCACCGCACGGCCGGCACAGGCGAGCACGTCTACGTCGTACGCCGGGGCGACACTCTCTATTCGATCGCCCGCAGTCTGGATGTGCGGGGCGGGTGGAAGGCCCTCTACGACCGCAACCGGGCAGTGATCGGAGCTGACCCGAAGCACCTGCGGGTCGGCATCCGCCTTGTGTACGTGATTCGCTAGCAATAGCAAGCACTTTTACGCTGCGCGACCTGCAGGTTTGGGCTTCACACGCTTGGGCAACTACCCTGGTGCTTGCTTCGAGCAAACGCTCGAGCCTCTTCGGCGCGCCGAGTCCTGCCGGCCGAAGGGGTCATCTTTTGACCACGGCAGGACCGGGGGACCCACCCGCGGGAGCACGTCGCAAGACGTATCTCGCATGGGGTGAAGCCGACGCTTGCGTCGGCCGGGCACCTTCCAGCCCGAACCCGTCAGCTGACTTCGGAGGCGCGAGGAAGGGACCTCGCTATGCCCGCACGCCGTTATCGCGGTCGTCACCGCAAACCCACCACCACCCACCGATTGGCCGCCGTAGGCGTGATGAGCGTCGGCGCCGCCGCAGCCAGCGTGCTTGCTCCGACCGCAGCACACGCCGCTCCCTCGGCAACTGACGCGCAATGGGATCGGGTCGCGCAGTGCGAATCCGGTGGCAACTGGCATATCAACACCGGCAACGGCTACTACGGCGGCCTACAGTTCGCCGCGACGACGTGGGGATCCTTCGACGCCCCGAACTACGCGCCGCGGGCCGACCTCGCAAGCCGCGAGGAGCAGATAGACATCGCGAACCGCGTCCTGGCCAGCGAAGGCTGGAACGCCTGGCCGGTCTGCTCACAGGATGCGGGTCCCGCCGGCCCGCCTGACAGCAACTCGGCAAACCGAGGTGCCCATGTCCGCCACGCCAAGCGCGCGACACACCGGACCCTGCAGAACCATCGCGAGACAGTGGCGCGACCCGGCGAGCAGATCTACGTCGTGAAGCAGGGCGACACCCTCTACTCGATCGCGCGGTCCCACCACGTCAAGGGCGGCTGGAAGGCGCTCTACGACCGCAACCGCGCTGTGATCGGACCCGACCCTCAGCACTTGCATGTCGGGACGCGACTCGCGTATTGACTGCTGCTGCTCCTCGCGGCAGAGCAGGTGCTGGGTCAGCCCGGCTGGAGGCTTGCCAGCATCTTGGTGAAGTCGCGGTCGGCCTTTGCGCTCCCGCCGTTGACGAAGACCAGCACGTAGTCGTGGCCATCCGCGCCGAACAGCAGCATCTCGCCGTGGTTGGCTGCGACGCTGACGTCCGCCTCGACCGACTCGCCAACTCCGGGTATCTGGACCTCGCGGATCGAGGCGGCGTCGATCGTTGCTCCGTCGGAGGCGAGATCAGGCGACTCCCGAAGCCGCTCAGCTGATTGATCGGCATCGAACGGCTGGTCGGCGAAGATCGGGTTCACCGACACCCCGGAGCCATCGGGGCCCTCGAGGGCCAGAAAGTCGATCACGCCGCCGGGGTGGGGGCCTACGTCGGTCCAGCCGGAGGGCGCGGTGATCTCGAGTCCCTCGACGTCATAGGTGTGTCCAGGCCCGAGTACGACGAAGATCGCGGCCACCGTGAGCACACCGTTGAAGCACGCGTGTGCCGCCATCGACGAGGCCAGGCCACGCTTGATGTAGAGCCCGCCGAGGCCGGCGCCGAGTGCGACGTAGTACGGGATCGCAGTGGGGATGAAGTGCCAGACAGCGAAGAAGACCGCGGAGCCGAGGATGGCTGTCGTCTTGCCCCGACCGCGCAGCGACTCGAGCAGCAGCCCGCGAAAGAGGGTCTCCTCGACCAACGGGGCAACGACGACCGTGAGCAGCGACATCACGATGACGTGAGTCGGGTCGCCGCCGCTCATCAACAGCACGATGCGCGGATCGGGCGCAAGGTGACCGGCGATCGAGCTGACCAACGCGAGGATCCCACCGCCGAGCAACAGCCCAAGGACCGCACCGTTGGCGATCCGCAACGCGAGCGGACCGTCTCCCCAACGCAGCCGGATCTTCGGCGTGATCTGGCTGACGATCAGCGTCCCGACCACGGCGTACAGGACGAGTGTGAGGACCAGATCGACGCGAATCAGCGTGTCCTGGTTGATCGAGTCGTCGCGTGAGAGTCCGTACGCCACGAGCTGCATCAACCCGCCGAGCCCGATCGACAAGCTGACCAGGACCAAGGCGCGCTTGGACAGCAGCCGCCCTTCGTCGGGGAGCGGTCCCTGGGCACCGTGCGGCCAAGCACTGGGAGGGAACGCTGGCGGAGCGATTCCGGCTGGGGCGGTGTCATACGGACCGGCCGCATGAGGCCAGCCGGCGTACACCGGCGCGGTCGCGGGAGGCGGCCAAGGCGGCGGATTCATCGCGGTCGGCTGGGCGGGAACGGGAGGTGCCATTGCTGGCGGAGCCACAACCGTGACGGGCGCCGGAGGGGCCTGTGGCGGGATGACGACGTCAGCGCCTACCGGAGGCAGGGCGGCCGAGATCGCACCCGCCACGGGCGCGGAAGCGGCAGGCGGGGCGAAAAGCAGATAGCACGACGTGCACCACGTCGCCTCGGGCGGCGACTGCGCGCCGCACTGGGTGCAGGTCTGCACCATGTCCCATCGTCCAAATCGTGCCTGGCCTTGACCGTGATCGACCAGTCGGCGACTCAGACCTCGGCGCCGTCCGTGTCGTCAGCGAGACCCTGCATGACGAGGGCGAGCCGCTCGATGATGGCGGTCGCGGCGCGAAGGTCCTTGCGTGAGACATCGGCGAACGTCTCCGCCATCCGCGTGCGCCAGTAGCGCTCCTTCTCCTCGACCTGCTCGCGACCGGCGTCGGTGAGCGTGATCCAGCACTGCCGCCGGTCATGCCCGTCGCGATGCCGGCTGACCAGGCCGCGCATCTCGAGCTGGTCGACCATTGCGGTGACCGACGCCGGGTTCAAGTCCGCCGCCTTGGCCAGAGCGCCCGCAGTTGCTCGCTCCTCGTGCGTCAGGACATGCAGCGCCCGAAGGTGGGAGTTGGTCAATGTGTCGCCCCGCCGCTGCTGATCGCGACTGCGGAGTCGGCGGTCCGCAGCGAGCAGCGAGCCGACCGCGCGCCGCAGCGGATCGAGCGTCTCGCCGGCGTAGTCGGTCACGGGGCGCCCACCAGCGCCTCCGTCGCGGCGGTTTCTGCTGGATCCACCGGGGTCGCGGCCGCAAGCTGGCGCTCGATCCGGATCAGCAGGAACGTCGGCAGTACGGCGATGAAGGTCACGCCGAGCACCCACCGGAACGACACGCCGAATGCCGAGGCCTGTGCGGAGGCAGACGAGCCGGCATGGCTGAGGTGGTGCTGCAGGATCACCGTCAGGATCGCCGTACCAATCGAACCGCCGACCCGCTGCAGCACGTTGAGCTGCGGCGTCGCATCGTTGATCTGCTCCGGGCGCAACGAGCGATACGCCGACGTCATCGCCGGCATCGAGGACAGCCCGACTCCAAAGCCTCGCAGCACCAACGCCGCGCTCAACCAGCCCAGCGAGGTGTGACCGCCGAGGAAGATGAACGGAAGCGTCGCAACGATCCCGATGATCCCGCCGGCCAATGACGTGACGCCGCCACCGAACCGCTCGATGGCACGGCTGGCACCCCACACGGCGATCGCTGAGCCAATCCCTTGTGGCGCGAGCAACAGCCCGGTCTGCGCTGCGCTCTCGCCGCGAACGATCTGGAAGTACAGCGGCATCAGAATCAAGCCGCCGAACATCGCGGCACCGAGCGCGAACATCGTCAGCGACGCCGCGCTGAATGCCTTGTTCTTGTACAGCCGGACATCGAGCACGGGATAGGTCACACGAAGCGAGCGGACCACGAAGCCGGCGACCAGCAGCACCCCGACAACGAGCGGGAGCACCACCTTCGGGGAGCTGACGCTCGTGGAACCGACTCCGGCGAGGCCGTACGTGATCCCGACGAGTCCCGTCGCGGCGAGGAACAGCCCCAGTGCGTCGAGACGTCCGGCGTCCTCGGTCTGATCGGCCGGCAGCAGCCGGATCGCCGCGAAGAGTGCAATCACACCGATCGGAAGATTGACGAAGAAGATCCAGCGCCAACCGGCGTGGTCGATCAGCAGGCCACCGATCGTTGGTCCTACGACTGGCGCGAGCAGGATCGGCACGCTGATCGCGCTCATCACACGAGCAAGGCGGTCCATGCCGGCACTGCGTACGACAATCGACATGCCGATCGGCATGATCAACCCGCCGCCCACGCCCTGCAGAACCCGGAAGGCGATCAGCTCGCCTACGGAGGTCGAGGCGCCGCACAGCGCAGAGCCGACCGTGAACAGCACGATCGAGATCACGAACAGGCGCTTCGCGCCGAACCGACGGCTGGCCCACGCGGTCACGGGAATGATGGCGGCGAGCGAGAGCAGATACGCCGTCACGGCCCACTGCACGTTGTCGAGACCGGTGTGGAGATCGCGCGACAGACTGATCAGCGCGACGTTGACGATCGTCGTGTCGAGCGCCGACATGACCATGCCCAGCACGACGACGATCGAGATCCGGCGCAGCTCGCTCGAGAAGACCCGGGAGCTCTCGGACACCTCCACCGGCCGAGAAGCATTCACAGGCTAAATATTAGCCACCAAAATACTTTGAGCCCAAGCATCGTGATCTCGGGAGAACGAGCGAGCTCGTTCTCCTCTCGACTCCATTGGCGGTGGCGGTGGGATTTGAACCCACGGAGGAGTTACCCCCTCACACGCTTTCGAGGCGTGCTCCTTCGACCGCTCGGACACGCCACCGCCGAAGAGTTTAGCCCGGTCTGACGTGCGTTTTCGCCTCGTGGTTAGGCGAGGCCCAGGCCGACGAGCTGGGGCTTGCTGCCGGTCGGCATCTCGAGGACAACCGGGTCCGGTCCCATCACGGCACCGCCGTACGCGACGGTCAGCTGCGGTCCCGGAGAGTCGGGCAGCTCGATCCGCCGCACCGCCGTCTTGGCGCAGTATTTGGTCGTCTCGCAAGCGTTGCTCAGCGACAGATCACCGATCGAGGTAACAGCAAGGTCGGCGTAATCGCCAGCATGACCCTTGTTCGAGCTGATCACGCCGAGGGTGCCGGGGTTGATCTCATCGACGACGGTCGAGACGTTGTCGATCTCGGCGATCAGCGTTCCGCCGATGTAGGCAAGCGACGCCGCCGAGTACGCCGAGTCGGCGCTCTTCTTCGTCGAACCGGTTGGTGACACTCGCTCGAGACGGCCGCCGAAACCCACGAAAAAGGCGTCGCCTGCACCATCGACCGCGAGCGCGATGGGCGCCGCCTGCTCGGTGATCGTCCGCAGCGGATGACCAACCTGCAACTCATAGAGCGTCGCGGGTTCGAGCCCGGAGTTGTTCGTCGCCGGATCGATCAGCGACCAGATCACATTGCCGCTGATCGCGAGTGACGGCGCGTAGTCGCCAGCCTGCTCGACGTCCCAGTCACCGATTCGCTTCCCGGTGTAGCGGTCATAGGCAAGAACGTCCGTCGGAGTCTCGACGACCAGCATCGACGCACTCGCCGCGAGCGCATAGACCCGATCGTTGATGTCGACGGCGGCTCTCGTCTGCTCACCAGCGGTGCGGTAGATCGTCGTGGCATGCGCGAAGAAGACGACGCCGTCCGGCGCCTCGGTCGCAAGCGGCACGCGGTACCGGCTCGTCACTGCGTTGGGCAGCGTGTACTGGTACCTCACCGTGAGGCCACCGGCTGGAGCCGGCTTGGGTGTCGGCTTCGGTGCCTTCGCGAAGCCTGCCGACGCGCTCATGACCAGCGCACCGGCGGTGATCACAGCAACGAACGCGGGGCGGCGCAAGGCGCGTTTCATCGACTCTCCCAACACAGCTCCGTGAACAACACTGCGGCTCGATGATCCTCGCTGATCAGCGTCGAGTCAGGAACCAGGTCGCCAAAAGCTCGGCGCACTCGCTTTCCAGGACACCCGAGAGGACCTCGGGTCGGTGGTTGAGCCGTCGATCCCGCACAACATCCCACAGGGAACCGACCGCTCCGGCCTTCGAGTCCGCAGCTCCGTAGACCACCCGCTCGAGGCGAGACAGGACGACGGCGCCGGCACACATCGTGCAGGGCTCGAGAGTCACCACCAACGTCAGGTCATCGAGGCGCCAGGTGCCTCGGGCCTGCGCCGCCGATCGAATCGCCACGATCTCGGCGTGAGCCGTCGGGTCGCCGGTCTGCTCACGTGCATTGTGGCCTCGAGCCACGATCTCGCCTGCCGCGTCGACGAGGACGGCACCGACCGGCACATCGCCGGATGCCTCCGCGAGACGCGCCTCGTCGATCGCTAGCCGCATCGCGGCGGCGTACTCGCTCTCTGTCACCGAAGGCCCTGCAGGCGACTACTCGCCGCGCAGCTTCTCCAGCACGTCGAGGCAGCCTGCGGCCTCGCAGACCGCAGCGATGATGTCTGCCGGAAGTGCACCTTCCTCGGCGCACAGCGCAAGCAACCGCGAAGCCGACGTACCGAGGTCGCTCAACAACGAGGCGTCACCGGCCGGGTCGCCGTCGGCAAGGACAGACGGCTCGTCGTCATCGTCCTCGTCCTCGTCTTCGTCGTCGTCGTCGTCGACGGACAGCTCGACCGCGTCCTCGGCAAGCAGCGACGCGATCTCGCTCGACGCAACCGCGCGAGCGTCGGAGACGAAGACCCGGGGGTCGCCGTCAGCGTTGATCCGCAGTACGGCGAACCACTCGTCGTCCTGCTCGACGAACAGCAGCCCAGTTTCTGCATCGTCACCGATCGCCTCGCGGACCAGCTCGACAACACCATCGAGGTCCTCGACCTCGTCGAGAGACACATCGTCGCCGAACCACGCGGAGTCCACGCGTGCGAACGTCGAAGCCACGTACGTCACCGCGAGCACCTCACTGTTTGAATGCGAACTGTCTGGACGCTGGTGTTTGGTGCGATCACTGGATCGCCGATTCCAAGGCGCGATCGTAGACGTCAGCGAAGCCAAGTCGACCCGCAACACTGAGCAACATCTCGTCGGCGTACGCATCGAGGTCGTCGAGCAGGATGCCCAGCTCGATCTCGTTCAAGCCCAGGTCAGCGAAAATCCCGATATCGCCAGCCGGCCAGATGTCCTCGACTTCCTCATCGTCGGGCGCAGCGATCCCAAGCCGATCGGTCACCTGTCGAGCGAGATCCCACGCGACAGCAGCTGAGACGTCGGACAGCATCATTCGCACCTCATCGCCGCGGACCCGCAACGCGACGAAGAACTCGTCCGCGACATTGACCAGTGCGATCGCACCGTTGTCTGCGGGCTGCTGGCGCAACACGCGAATCAACGAGTCGAGGTCGTCGGTGATGCGTTCGGGAAGCACATCTGAGGCCCACGAGCCGCCATCGCGATAGACAACGATGGCCACCGTGTCGCGCGCCTGACCGCCCATCGCCGTCGCCTCCTCGCCCAATATCGGCATCGTGGCAGATCAGACAGGCGGCGCCAATAGCTGAGAGCCGGCGGGATTGGCGGCGGGATTAACTCTGTGTTTCCTCGCCCTCGAGGGGTACACCGCCAAGCCGGCTCGGCGTACCGGTGCCGATCATCGAAAGCTTCCATGCCCGACGGCACGACTGACACCACCAGGCGCCGTGCTGGTCGGCGTAGGGCTGCAGGTCCTCGTCCCCGCAGTAGGGGCAGTAGAAGGGGACCGCTCGTTGAGTCATCGACTCACCGTTCTACGGAGGGTCACCAGAACAGTGTTACTGAACGAGTGACTCGTCGGCACGGCGGACCCACGTTGCAAAGCGCTCGCCGTCGGCGCGGTCACCGAGATAGTTCCGCAGGACGCGCTCGATGTAGTCGGGCAGCTCCGCCGAAGTGACCTTGAGACCACGAACCTTGCGGCCGATACCTGCATCCAGGCCAAGAGCTCCGCCGAGGTGGATCTGGAAGCCCTCCTGGTCGTCGACGACCATTCCCTTGAGGCCGATGTCCGCAACTTGGAATCGTGCGCAGGCGTTCGGGCAGCCGTTTACGTTGATCGTGATCGGAGTGTCGAAGTCAGGCAGGCGCTTGTCCAGCTCGTCGTAGAGGTCGATCGCCCGTGCCTTGGTCTCGACGATCGCAAGCTTGCAGAACTCGAGCCCGGTGCACGCCATCATTCCCCGACGGAACGCCGAGGGCCTCACCGGCAGGTCGCGCTCTGCGAGCGCCGCGACGAGCGCGTCGACCTCCGCGTCGGGTACGTCGAGGATCACCATCTTCTGCTCGACGGTGCAGGTGACGCGACCGCTGCCGTGACGCTGAGCAAGATCGGCGATCGCCATGAGCTCGGTGCCACTGCTGCGCCCGGTGCGGAAGGCAAACCCGACGTAGTTGTTGCCGTCCTTCTGCTTGCGGACGCCGACGTGGTCGCGCTCCGCTCCGGTGTGCGCGGCCGAGGGGCCGTCATCGAGCTTGCGGTCGAGATACTCCGCGCTCTCGAGCATCTCGCGGAACTTCTCCGCACCCCAGTCGTCCACGAGGAACTTCAGCCGGGCGCGATTGCGCGAGCGCCGGTAGCCCCAATCGCGGAAGATCTCGGTGACACCGGTCCAGACCTCGATGACCTCCTCAGGAGGGACGAAGACGCCGAGTCGCTGCGCGAGCTTCGGGTTGGTCGACAGTCCGCCACCGACCCATAGGTCGTAGCCGACACGTCCGTCGTCATGGCGTACGCCGACGAAGGACACATCGTTGATCTCGTGCGCGATGCACTGCACCGGGCAGCCACCGATCGCGGTCTTGTACTTGCGCGGGAGGTTCGAAAACTCCGGGTTGAGCAGAGCGAACTGGTTGAGTGCGTGCAGCGTCTCGGTGCTGTCGATCAGCTCGTCAGCATCGACGCCGGCCAGTGGGCAGCCGAGGATGTTGCGGGGAGTGTCACCGCATGCCTCGCCGCTCGACAGGCCGACTCCTTCGAGGCGCCGCCAGATCTCGGGGACATCCTCGATCCGGATGTAGTGGTACTGCACGTTCTGCCGGTCGGTGACATCAGCGAAGTCGCGGCCGAAGTCCGTCGCGATCGACGCGACAACGCGAAGCTGTTCGTTGGACAGCTGGCCGCCGGGGATCCGGGCACGCAGCATGAAATAAGAGTCGTCGAGCTCCTCGGGCTCCAGGATCGCGGTCTGGCCGCCGGGGATCCCTGGCCGACGCTGCGTGTAGAGGCCCCACCAGCGCATCCGGCCTCGCAAGTCCGAGGCATCAATCGAGTCGAAGCCCTGCTTCGAGTAGATGTTCTCGATCCGGGCGCGGACGTTGAGGCCGTCGTCGTCCTTCTTCATCCGCTCCTGAGCGGTCAGGGGCTCGAGGTGGCCCATGGCCCACTGACCCTGACCTGCGCTGCGGCGTGGGGGAGGCATAAAGGCGATGGCTTTCTGAGTTGGGATGAGATGTGAGACTTCGTCGTCCCGGCGCACTGGGCCGTCCTGCTGATCCGGATGACGTCCTGGCTGCCCTATGGCAGACTACCTGTATGTCTTCACCGCTGCTTTTGGTGGCGCGCCTGCATGTAGACCTGCAGCGCGTCACAAGCGCAGCGTGTCGCATGCGCTGATTTATCCGCGCCCGCGACCCTTCTAGCTTTTTTGAGGACATTCAATGACTGCCCCTTTCGAGGCTGACACGTTGTCGTTCTTGCACGACGACGATCACGTCCTGCAAGACCTGTACGACGCCTCCGACGGCTTGCAGCACCTGGCCCAGCACGCCGGTGCCGCACTCGAAGGCGCGACGCCGCAGGAGATCATGCGCTGGGCGGTCGACCGCTTCGGTCAGCGATTCGCCGTCGCCGCTTCAATGGCCGACGGCGTGATGGCGCACCTGGCCGGCACCGTCTCCCCGGGCGTCCGAGTGCTCTTCCTCGACACCGGCTACCACTTCGCGGAGACGCTGGGCACGGCTGACGCGGTCGAGGCGACGCTTCCGATCGACCTGATCCGCGTGAAGCCGCACCTGACGGTGTGCGAGCAGGACGCGGCGTTCGGCGAGGACCTCTTTGCCCGTGACCCCGACCTCTGCTGCGCGATGCGCAAGGTCGCTCCCCTGACCAAGGCACTCGCGCCGTACGTCGCGTGGGCCTCCGGCCTGCGCCGCGACGAGTCGGAGACGCGCGCGAACGTCAAGGTCGTCGAGTGGGACGAGCGCCACCAGATGGTGAAGATCAACCCAATCGCTGCGTGGACGCAGGACGACGTCGACCGCTACACGGCGGAGAACAACATCCTGGTCAATCCGCTGATCTCTGAGGGCTACGGCTCGATCGGCTGCGCCCCGTGCACCCGTAAGGGCGAGGGTCGCGACGGCCGCTGGCTCGGCATGCCGAAGGTGGAGTGCGGCCTGCACGAGTGAGGCCCTTGGTCCTCGCCGCGCACGGCAGTTCTGATCCGCGCTACCCGGCCGTCTTCGACTGGGTCGCTGATCGCATCGTCGGCAACCGTCCTGACCTGGACGTGCTTGTCGGCTATCTCGACCACTGCGAGCCAGCACTGGCCGAGCTGCCGACCGCTGGCGCGGTAGTGGTCCCGATGCTGCTCGGTGCGGGCTATCACCTAGGCGTCGACATTCCGGCTATGGCCCCGGAAGCGATCCTCGCCGACCCACTCGGGCCTGACCCGCGACTTGCCGCCGTCGTTGCGAGGCGGCTCGTCGAGGCGGGCTGGACGACCGGTACGCCGGTGACGCTCGCGGCCGCGGGCTCATCTCAGGAGGTTGGGCTCGCCGACGTACGGGTTGCAGCAGGCCAGCTCGCCGAGCTGCTCCGTGTCGCGGTGCAGGAGGCGTACGTCGGAGCCGGGGAGCCTGCGCTTGCCGATGTGACCTCACCCGCCGTGGCGACGTACTTGCTCGCGCCCGGTCGATTCGCCGACCAGATCGCCGAGTGCGGTGCCCCGATCATCAGTGCTCCGATTGGCGCAGACCCTCGGGTCGCCGAGGTCGCGATGAACCGGTACGACGCAGCGTTGCCGCTGTTCTGACCAGTGGAGTGACTAGGGCGAAACCATCCGGATTCGCCATGGATTGCGCAGGTCACCCGAACGCAGGATTGCTGAGGCCATTTCGGCCCAACGACTGACGGACGGAAAAGACATGGGCAAGGCGACACCTTTCGGCACGGGACCGCGACTGGCGGTACTCGCGGCCGCGACGCTGGCATCGGTCGCGCTTGGCGGGGCCGCCCTGTCGGCGCCCGCGGCGGCGGCGACGCCGCGCGTGACTGCGACCGATCTGGACAGCAGCCTCGTCAGGTTCACGTCCTCAACCGGCCACCAGCTGGTCGTCGAGGTCCACGCCTTCGTCCAGCAGAATGCACCTGGCGACGACGAGGCCGACGTCACCCTGACTCAGCAAAACGGTGTCGGCGGGAGCAACGGCGACGAGGACCACTCCTGGATGTTCCCGATCCACGCGTCTGACCTCGACACAAACACCAAGGGCCAGGGAACCTTGACCCTGTCCGGTGCCGAACTCGGAAAGTTCGGATCGCTGAGCTTGACGATCAACCCGTTGGGCAAGTCCGTCAGCCAGAAGTGCAACGGCCTCGACGCCGCGGTCATCACCCCGGTCGGCCTGTCTGGCAAGTTCTTCTTCAAGACACTGTCGACCGGTGCGCAGCCATGGGGAGCGGTTGGCTCCCACAAGCGCAACGTCACGGTCCGATTCACCGGCAAGAGCGCATTGACACAGATCCTCGCCGGGGGTGGCACCTGCCTGTCCAACGAGAGCGCTGACGATCAGCTGCCGTGCATGAGCGCCTTGATCTGGGACACCAGCGACGCGACGGTAGACATCACCGGCTACGAGTTCCCTGGCCTTGACGTGGTGGGTGGGACCCGCGTGATCTCGCTCACCGGCGCCGTCCCGCGCGGCTCGATGCGCGAAGACGACGTCGTCGCGCCGGTTCCGACGCCGGCCCTGGCGAACTTGCTCGATCCGGTGACCTCACTGCTCGACGGGATCACGTTGACCGCAAGCGCTGAGCGACCCGCTACGAGCGGAACCGCCTCGATCAGCAACGACCTCGGCGGCGATCGGCAGACCATCAGCTGCGGAGCCGCGGGCAAGACGGAGAGCGCGGCGGGTTGGGCCAACTCGGCGTACACGAACGGCTCGACGCCGCTGACCCTCGCCCCGCAGATCTACGGTGCACTGCACGTCCCGAACAATGACACCGCGACGCTTCTCGAGTTCGGTACGGCGGCAACGACCCCGATCCCGACGCCCTCGCCGACCGCGACCGCGTCGCCTTCGATCGCGCACCTCGCGCATGCCAGCGACACCCGCAGCATCGTGAGGGCGCTCGAGAACAAGGTCCGCGGACGGCGTTGGCACCGTGCCGTCTAGCCCTGTGATGACTAGGGCGAAACCACCCGGATTCGCCATGGATCAGACGTTCGCGCCCACGCACGATGAACACATGCTTCGAGGAGTTGCCACCGCCCTGGTCATGACGGGAACCATCGCGACGATGCGCGTCATGTGCTGGATGGTCAGCCACTCACCGACGGCTCAGGAGGTCGAGTGATGTCCCTGTTGCTTCCCGCCGGCAGCGAGCACGTCCGGCAGCGTGACCTGGTCCGCGAGTTCCTTCGCCTCCCAACGGTGATGTGGCTGCCAGGCACTGTCGCGGTACTCGTGGTGGTCGGCCTCCACTCGTTGCTTCTGGCGGCACCGTGCGCCGTTGCCCTTTCGACCGTCGCGACGATCCACACGTTGCACCGAGCGTCAGCCCGGGCAATCAAAAACAGCGCGGCCTCACTCATTCCGCAGCAGCGGTTGGCGAACGAACGAGCCGGCTCGAGCCTTCCTGACCGGATTGAGGTCGGCTAGTACGCGGGGTTGGTAATCGCGGTTTTGCCGTTCGGCTCGCCATCGTCGAGAACGCCATCTCCATTGACATCATCGAAGACGGTCACTGTGTCGAGACCCGCTCGGATAACCGGGTAGGAGAAGTCCGCCTCGCCGGTCGAGTCGGTGAGGACTGTGCCCGCCGCCGAGTTGCGGCCCGTCACGGTGAAGCGCATCTGTTGATTCACAACCGGATCCGCGACGCTGTCGAGGACGGTGACGTGGACGCCTGCGTCGTACCCAGGCGTGGCGTGGCATTCGTAAAAGGTCATGACGTAGTAGTCGTCTGACGGCGTAGCCGACGCATCACGAAGCAGGTGCGGACTGTCGGCGCATTTTGGGCCGGCTGTCACTTCAGGCGCAGTGTTCGGGCACGTCGACTGCCGTCCGAAGGTCGAGTAGTTGCCGCCGTACGTTCCAACCAAGATCGATTTCTTGCCACCTACGACGTCGTGATTGTCGGTGCGTGGTTGAAGCCAGTCCAGCGTGACCGTGATCCGGCTCGCCGTCGCGCTTGGGAAGGACCGCACTTCGCTGAGCTTGTGGGGCACACCGGCCGTCGCATTGACGGACCTTCCGAATGGCACATTCTTCAGATACTCGATCGAATACGCGGTGTGCCACCCAGCACCAACAAGCACTTGATGCTTGACATAGGTCGCCACGTACTGGCTGCCGTAGCCGCCGTGTGCGAACTGGTGCCAATAGCTACTCATGGAGACGGTCAAGGCACCGGGATGGGTGATGGCCGTCAACGTCGCCGATCCGTCGTAGACGCACTGCCAGGTCAACGGAACCGAGTAGCTACCGATGTGCGTGCGGGAAGCCGAGGTGACCGCGATGACTGGCGCTTCGGAACCGCGATTGCCTGCAGACGCCCTGGCAGCCATGCCGCCGACATACATCTGCGCGAGCGTCAAAGCCAGTGCCGTGGCACCGATCATCCGCAAGCCGGCACGAGATCGCATCAGCATGTACCCGCCCTCCCTCGGAGCCGTCTACGGCGCCTCGGATCATAGGGCGCAGACGTGGGTCCGCACGCGAACCACCTGGGCCATCACTAGCCTCCTACGGGGCTGCGCCGTCAAAGAAGGTGTTCAGATGTCGGGCATACGGCGAGTTCGGCTGAGCACAAGCTCGCGCACCTCTTCTAGCTATCAGTCGGTCGACGCGGGGTCGTCCTCGGATTTCATGCGCTTGTATCCGGGATGGACTCCCGGCGTGAGGCCCTGCACCGTGACTAGCCGCTCGAGCAAGTCGCGAAGCGCCTGACGGTCAGCTGTACTGAGCGATCCGAGCAACGCCTCTTCTGACTCCCTGCCGAGTCCCGCGATCCGGCGCATCGTCTTGGTGCCGGCGGTGGTGAGGTAGAGCCGGTGAACCCGGCGGTCGCGCTCATCGCGGCGTCGCTCGACCAATCCCGCGGCCTCCAGATCGTCGACAAATCCGACGACCCTGCTCGGCGGCAGTCCGAACTCGTCGGCGAGCGACTGCTGACTGCGTCCTGGACCGAAGGCGATCGCGCGAAGCAGGCCTACTTGCGGCGGCGTCAGACCCAGCGGCTCGAGCCGCTTGGCGAAGCTGAACGCGGAATGAGCGCCAAGCGCAGAGAGCAGAAACCCGGTACCGATCACCTCAGGCGCCGGGGCAGGATCAGGGAAGGTGCTCTCGGCCTCATGCCCTGCCATGTGACGCACAATACACTTGTGGAATCATTCTGAGTCTGAAAGATTCTCAGACTGAGGTAGCTCCCAGACGGTCGAGCGATGGGTTGGGTTGTTGATGAGTGCGGGTGCAGTGACAAGCACGACGATCGAACCGGCGAACGCCTTCGGGCGACTGGCGGCGTTCGTCCTCCACCACAAGATCTGGGTAATCGCGGCCTGGGTGGTGATCCTGCTCGGCGGGTTCGTCGCCGTCGGCAAGGTTCAGAGCCGTCTGTCGCTCGACTTCTCGCTGCCCGGCCAGCCCGGCTACGTGACCGCTCAACACCTGACGAAGCTGTACGGGACAAACGGCACCACCGGCTTCACCAGCATCGCCGTGATGACGGCACCGGACGGCCAGACGGCCGCGGGTGAGACGGCCGCGCTGTCGAAGCTCGCGCCAGCCGTCGCCAAGGCCAGCCCAGGCGCTCGCGTTGTCGACTACGCCAACACCGGCGACAAGCGCTTCATCGGGACGGACGACCGCACGACGATCGCGATCATCTTTACCAAGCCACCGGGGTCGTTCTCCGATGACCCCACCACTGACCTCGAGAAGGCGGTCGCTTCGGCACTGCCGGGTTGGCAGACCGGCATCACCGGTGAGCAGCAGCTCGCCTCTGGCAGCGACACCGGCGGACCAGGCGTGCTGGCCGAGACCCTGCTCGGTGCCGGCGGCGCGCTGATCGTGCTCGCGTTCGTCTTCGCTTCGTTGCTCGCGTTCGTGCCGCTGCTCATCGCGGTCGTCTCGATCATGACGACGTTCCTCGTCATCCTCGGCCTGACCACGATCACCGAGGTCTCGTTCATCGTCGAGTTCCTCGTCGGCCTGGTCGGCCTCGGACTCGGGATCGACTACAGCCTGCTCTTCGTCACCCGATGGCGGGAAGAGCGTGAGCACGGCCTCGACAATCATTCAGCGGTGATCCGCGCCGCCGAGACGGCCGGCCGCACGGTGGCGGTCTCCGGTATGACCGTCGCGATCGGCCTACTCGCGCTGATCGTCCTGCCGGTGCCGGGGCTTCGCAGCGTCGGAATCGGCGGGGTGCTGATCCCGACGATCTCGACGATCGTCGTCCTCACCTTGCTGCCGGCGCTGCTCGGCGGCATCGGACCGCGCGTCGACTGGCCTCGAATCCGGCACGAGGGGAACGCCAGCCGGGCATGGACGGGCTGGGCGCGCGGCGTCGTGAACCAGCGCTGGGCCGGTGCCGGCGTCGCGGTCGTCATCCTCGGAGTGATGCTCGCGCCTGCCTTCGGCCTGAAGGTCGGCGAGACGAGCGTCAACGCGCTCGCGAAGTCCGGCACGGCCCACGACCTGTTCGTGCAGATGACCGACAACGGGATCAGCCCTGGGACCCTGACGCCCCTCGAGGTGCTCACCAAGACCTCAGATGCTCACGCGGTGCTCAACGCGATGAAGACGACGCCTGGTGTATCGATCGCGACGTTGCCAGACGGTTCGGTGGCCAACAACGACGGCTACTCCGACGTCATCGTCGTACCCGACGTCGTGACAGCGAACAGCCAGACGCTCGCCCCGGTCCGCGCTGTCCAAGCTGCGGTGAAGCCAATCGACGGAGTGGTCGGCGTCGCCGGCGACGGCCCGACGCAGCAGGACTACATCCACGCCGTGTACGGGCACTTCCCGGAGATGTTCGCGCTGATCGCATTCATCACGCTGATCCTGCTCACTCGAGCATTCCGTTCGTTGACCCTCGCGATCAAGGCGGTGCTGCTCAACGTCGTCTCGATGGGGGCGACGTTCGGACTGCTTACCTACTTCTGGCAGAACGGACATGGCTCCAACGCGGTGTTCGGTATCCCGGCCACCGGCGCCATCACCTTCTGGGTACCGCTGATGGTGTTCGCCTTCCTGTTCGGCTTGTCGATGGACTACGAGGTCTTCATCCTCAGCCGGATTCGCGAGGAGTACGACGCGTCAACCGACGACTCCGGGACCAACGGCGCAGTGGTGCGCGGACTCGGCCGTACCGGCCGGCTAGTGACCAGCGCGGCGCTGATCCTGTTCCTCGCCTTTGCCGCGCTGGCCTCCGGACCGGAGACCGACATCAAGGTTCTCGGCACCGGCCTGGGCGTCGGGATCTTGCTCGACGCGACGATCGTGCGCGCCCTGCTCGTCCCCGCGCTGATGTCGCTGATGGGCAAGTGGAACTGGTGGCTACCGGCGCCGCTCGCCAAGATTCTACGAATCTCGCCAGCACCCGCCTAAGACGTAGTCGCCTGTGACGCAGCGCGGTACCTAGCCGATTTCGGCATGGACAGGCGACAATGGTCCCGGGGTTCTAAAGCGAGCAGATCGGGGCGGGCATCCCTATGTCGTACCCGGAGTCGGGGCGCTCAAATGACGGCGATCTTGTCGTGCTCGGAATCAGCGAGCTCCGTGAGATCGGACGGGGCGCCACCGCAACCGTGTATGCCGCGAGACAGGAGCGGTACGCCCGAGACGTAGCGGTAAAGATCTTCTTCGCCCCGCTCCTGGACGAGAAGGCACGCCGGCGCTTCGAACGGGAATGCCGCACCCTCGGTCGCCTCTCGACTCATCCGAACGTCGTCAACCTGCTCGGCAGCGGCTTCGATGAGGATGGACGGCCCTTCCTTGTCATGGACCTGTGCCGAGGTGGCAGCCTGCTCCAGATTCTCGCGAGCTCGGGCCCCATGAGTGTCGAGGACGTCCTGCGCATTGGGGTCAAGGTCGGTTCGGCGCTGGCCTACGCCCACATGAACGACGTGCTCCACCGCGACATCAAGCCCGGAAACATCCTGCTGACGGAGTTCGGCGAACCGGTGCTGGGCGACTTCGGCATCTCCGACGAAGCTCAGCACGAGATGTCGTGGACCATTGGCGCCTCACTTACCCCGCTCTACGCCGCGCCGGAGGTCCTCGAGCACGGCGGAGGATCATCTGCCAGCGACGTCTGGTCTCTGGCCGCGACTCTTTACGCTCTGCTGCTCGGCGACGCGCCGTTCGCCGACACGGGGGCAAGCCTCGTCGCACTGATCAACAAGATCACCCATGACGCGCCCCGCACTCTCAGTCGGACCGACGTGCCGCCTCACCTTCGCGAGCTTCTCGCCGGCGGTATGGCCAAGGACCCCGCAGACCGCGTAGCGGGAGCCGCGGCGCTCGCGCGAGGCTTGCAGACGCTGCAGCGCGACAACGGCATGCCCGTCACCGAGTTCGTCGAGGTCAGGCAGCAACAGGCGCCGCCGGTCGCCGCGCCCGCGCCCCCCACTGTGAACAAGCCGTGGGACGCCGGCATGACGCGCTCACCCATCCGGACACCCCAAGGCGACCCGACCCTCATCTCCTCAGTGCTTCCCAGAACGCATCGAGCCCGCTGGCCGTATTTCGCGGCAGCCGCGGTCATCGTTCTCGGCGCTGGCGGAACGGCGCTCGCCCTCGCTGATCACTCCTCACACCCCACCACTACTGGCGATGACCTAGTGGCCTTGAGCGCCCCGTCCGTGAAGGTCGACTGCACCGGTTACCAATGCAGTGTCACCGGATCGGCACCCGCGGCGGGGAGCACCGTCCAGGTCGACTTCGGCGACGGGAAAACGCACTCGTTCGACGGTCAGACGATCGAACACAGCTATGCAAAGGCTGGTTCGTACGTCGTGAGCGCGAAGTCGGTGGACGGTGGACGCACCAGTTCGACGGTGACGAACCCCGTCAGTCTGCACAGCTGGAGCAGGTCGGCGACGCTCTCGGGGTCGAGCCCGACGAGCGATCGCCTAACTCTCCGTCTCGCGTCGTCGTCAGCCGACTGTGTCGCCGGCAAGTTCCAGTTGCAGGCCGAGAAGTCGGGGCGGTGGTCCGACGTGGGCAGTGCACGCAATGCAGGCCGCCACGGGACAACGCACCTGACCGTCGGCGGCCCCGGTCGCTACCGCGTCCAGATCTCGGGCTCCTCGATCAAGGACGGCGTCTGCGGCGCGACCACCGCGACCACGACAGTTCACGCGGCGGCCTCCACGACGCCGAACTACCCGGTCACCAACCCGGACCCGACGCCGACATACAAGGTCCCAGTCAAGCCGACGTTCGCCCCTCAGTCCTAGACGAAGCTCAAAACGGAGCCTTGCTGTCCGGCGTCAACGACACCTGGACGCGGGCCCGCTAGCTCGAGATACCGACACCGCCGCGGGTCGTCGCGCCGTAACGCGACTGCTCGGCGGCGATGTCGAGCGGCCCAATCCGCTTGCGAGAGTCTTTTGCGGCGTCGGTGAGCAGATCGGCGGGAATGATCCAGGCGATCTCGAGCTCGATGCCGTCCGGGTCGTGGGCGTACAGACTCTTGGTCGTGCCGTGATCCGAGGCGCCGACCAGCGCGCCCGCGTTCGCGAGAACACCTTCAAGGCGCTCTAGCTCGGCGAGGGTGTCGACCTCCCAGGCGAGGTGATAGAGCCCAACGGTTGACCGGCCGGCGAGAGTCGGACCAAGCCCGTCCCCGAGCGCGAACAACCCGAGGTCGTGATCATTGGTCGACCCCGGCGCGCGCAGGAAGGCCGCGCCCGCGAACCCGTCCGGAGTCATCTCGGCGATCCGGGCGAACTCGAGCAATCCGACATAGAAGTCAAGGCTGCGGACGAGGTCGCGGACGTAGAGAACGGCGTGGTTCAGCCTCACGATCGGCATGACTCGAGGTTACGCGGGCTCAGCCCGTCGGCACCACGTCGACGATCGTTGCGTCGGTGTTGTTCGGAATGCTCACCGGCCCGAAGATCTCGGCAGCCACGGTGATCGGCGCCGTGCCATTGGTAAACGTGGCGCCCTCCCACAGCGAGGCGCTCGTCGTGCTGCCCGTGACGTCGCCGTCGCAGGGGATCGTCTGGGTCTGTGAGGGCGTCGCACTAACGATCGTGGCGCCGCCCGCCGCGTTGGTGTCGGCCGTCACCGTCAGCGTGGCGTCGTTCTCGGCCGCATCCGCCGCACCGGGCGTCGTGGTGAGCACGGGCGCCGGACCGGCGCCGGTCAAGTCATCGGCACGCGTCGCGCCGACCGGGGTGGCGAGCTGCACGCTTCGTGACGCCTCGATGAGGCTGACGCCACCCGTCGAGATGCCGCTGAAGTCGGCATCGCCACTAGCGTCATCCCAGACCAGGGCACCCGAGCACGGCAGGCCGGAATCGTCGTCGCCGCCACAACTGGAGCCACCTGGCGGGCGCGGGTAGAACCAGGTCAGCGTGCTTTTCGACGTGAAGGTGAACCTCTTCTTCGTGCTCCTGCTTCCAACGGACCCCCACCGATCGGCACCGCTCGACTTGGTGTCGAAGAAGACGGACCCGGCCAGCTTGACCTTCTGAACCTTGTCCGACGGCGTGCCTTCGCAGGAGTCGGTCGTCGCCTCGCCGACTGGCGTGATGGTCAGCGAGAGGATCCCGTACGGGAGGATCTTCACGGGCGGCACCTCGAGAGCACCATTGCCGGCCGCGTTGATCTTCAGCGCCGAACCCGGGACGGGGAAGTGCCACTCATGCGACTCCCCGACGTCGCGAGGCCCGTCACTGAGATTGACATTGACGTCTGACGCAGACGTGCCTGGGATCTGGTTGGCCAACACCTGAAGACGAAGCTTGCGACCACTCGACGATTTCACGGTCGCGTTTCCGCTGAAGAGTTGGACTTGCGTAACCGTTGGCATGCCACGAGCCACACCTGCCGAGGCAGGAACGGCGCCGGTCAACGCGGCCGCGGCCAGCAGAACAGTCAGCCCCACGAAAGGCGCACGACGCAACAGTCGAGCGCTGGTCCCCATGACCTTCATCCGATCCTCACTTCCAGAGGGCGGGTTAGCCGTTCGTCTCGTCGACCGTTCCCTCGACGTTCGTGCCCTTCAAGGTCAGGGCGCCATAGATCTGCTCCGCCACGCTCAGCGCGGGCGTGCCGTTCGTGTAGATGCCAGTGAAGAACTTCGTGAGCTCGGTCTGACCCTTGCCGCATGGTGCGCTGAAGTCCGATGTCGGCGCGCTTCCCGTGATCATCGCCGTGCCGATGACACCTGTTCCGTTGCCGCTGACGGTAAGAGTCGGGGCGGTCGACACGCCATCGTCTCCGGTCAAGGTCGGCAGCGTCGTCTGCCCAACGCTGGTGTCGTTGCGCGTCGCACCCTTCGGCTTGCTCAGCTTCACCGCGCGACTCGCGCGAACCAGTCCCGTGCTGGTGCTGTCGGTCTTCGTGCCATCGAACGACACTGCGCCGGCCTGTGCCTGCCAGCTCAGGCTGCCGGTGCACAACGACGAGCTGCTGACGCAGTTCTCCGACGCAGCAGAGCTGAACAGCCAGGTCACGAAGTTGGTCGCGGAAAACGTGAACTGCCGCTTGCTGCCGACCGTCCCCCACTTTTTCTTTCCGGTCGACTTGCTGTCGAAGAAGAACACACCCGACACCGAGACATTGACCGTCTCGCTGGTGACTTTGCCCTGACAGCTCTTCGAGGCGATCTTGCCAACCGGCTTGAAGGTCAAACTGACATCACCAAAGGGCGCGATGTCCTTCGCCGGCACCTCGAGCGTCCCAGCGCCGGTAGATCCGACGTGCAGCACACTCGACGAGATCGGGAACGTCCAGATGTGTGTCTCGCCCTCGTCTTCGATGCCCTTGGAGAGCACCACGTTGATCGCGTCGTTGGCGGGCGTCGACGGATTGTTGGAGGCCTCGAGCGCGACGTGAAGCGCCTGGTTGGTCGAGGACTTCACCACGGGATCGCTGGTGTCCAGGCTGACAGAGGTTGGCTTGGCGGCATGTGGCGCGCTCGCGACCACCGCGGGCGCCGACGCGACCCCGGTCCCGACCACGATCGCAACTGCTCCGACCAGTGCCCATCCCCTGCGTGCCATCGTGCCCACCTCTCCGCTAGCTGATCGTGTAGTACCGCACTCCGTCGCGTTCGGTCATCGACGCCCGGCCCTGAGCAACGAGCAGTTGCAAGTGGGCGCCGGTCTCGCAGACTGCCAGGAACTTGTTGAATGTGTCGAGTTCGGCCAGTGTCCGCTCACGCCGGGTCCACGTCACTCGGCCAGCCACGTCGATCGCCTTCTCGGCACCCTGTGCGAGGACGTCGGCCATCACATCAAGGCGCACTCGGTGGTGCTCGACGAGTTCGTCGACTCGGTCGTGGGCGCTCGGCACGACCGACCCGTGTGCCGGAAGCAGCATCGCGTCGGGACGGGCCCGAACCAGTGCGAGCGAGTCGAGAAAGGCGCCTAGCGGGTTCGGCGTGCCGGCTGGCTCGAAGCCGATCGACGGGGTGATCGTCGGAAGTACGTGGTCACCGGCGAACAACAGAGATCCGGGAGTGTCATAGAAGACGACGTGACCACGGGTGTGACCCGGAGTCGACACGACCTCGAGTGATCGACCATTAACCGCCAATACCTGGTCATCCTGCAGCCACTCGTCTGGCAGCTCCCACTCCGCCGGATCGTTTTTGGGCCGGTTGCCAGACATCGCTGCGGCGATCTCATCGGCGCCGAGCGCACGCAGCAGCGCTACCTGCTCCTGTGCCGCCTTACGACCGGGCCGACTCACCGTCTCGAGCGACCAGCGCTCCTCAGCCCCGAGCGCAACCGGCGTCCCGAACTCGCGGCGCAGATGAATCGCCTGGCTGTAGTGGTCGCGGTGCATGTGGGTGACGAGGAAGCGGCGTACGTCGCCCAGCTCGGCGCCGAGCTCAGCGAGCGCACTCGCCAGCAGCTCGCGCGCGTCCGCCACTGCCCAGCCCGAGTCGATGAGCACTGGACCGTCCGGGCCGACGAGCGCATAGACGTTCACCGCCCGCAGTCCGTCGTTGGGGAGCGGCAGCGGAATCCGATGCACGCCGGGCACAACCTCGTAGACGCCGGGCGTCGTCCAGTCCTCGCTCACCACGGGATCTTGTTTACACGACCTCGAAACTGGGGCTGGTACCGGTGAAGGCAGTCAGCCGACCGGCGGCGTCGCTCGCGTCGCCGTGATAGCGGATCCGGTACTCCCCCGGTGTGACTCGCGACGGCACGTCCCAGGTGATCGAGATCCGCGATCCGCCGTCCCCCTTGCGGCAGTGCAGCTTGGTCTCCCAGTCGCCGTCATCGGCCACTCGCAGCCAGCCCTCGCCTTCGTGACGCTCGACCTCGAGGTAGGTGCCGCCACGACGCAGGTTGTTGTTCGGATTCGCGCCGGCAAACGCGACCTCGACCAGATCGCCCGCGGAATAACTGGTGCGCGGCGCGGAGAGCACATCGCCGAACGCCCGTCCGGACGCCGGCGCATCGGCCTTCGGCTTCACCGGTCCGCGCCGCCGTTGCGACAGATCAGGCGGCGGGGTTCCGCGGTCCACCTGGGTGCCGTTACGCATCGCTGAGGCCAGGCCGACGACCGTCTGGGTCAGCGCGGGCGCCTCCCACCTGCCGAACATCGTGCTGCCACCTTCGTAGCGCTGCTCGTCGTACTCCTCAGGAGTGGTGACGTAGTGGATGTAGGAGTTGCTGTAGCCCGCGACCAGTACGTCGGCGAGATCAGCACCGACGACGGATGCCACCTCGCGGCGCATTCGCAGACCTGCGGTGATCGTGACCTCACCGGGGATCCCGATCAGATAGAGCTGGCCGATTCGCAGCAGCTGAACGGGCACCCGCTCCTGAACGAACGGCGCGAACCGGTTCAGCAGTCCGCCCGGCAGCACGATGCCTTTGGGTGCCTGTGAGTCGCGCAGCGCCGGTGAGACCCGATAGACGACCTGACGTGAGATGGCATCGACGATGCGGTTGCGGCCCTGCTTGAAGCCGGGAAATCCTTTGCCCTCATCCGTGCCGGCAAGCGCCGCCGCCGCACCCATCAGCCGGCTCGTCTTGTGGGTACGCCCGTCGCCCGTGAACTCCGGATCGACGGTGATGTTCCCGAGGTCGACGTAGGTCAGCCGCGCATCCACGCCGCCGTCGAGCGCAACGCCCTCGAGCGTGGCCAGAGTGGCGGCCGCATCGGCCTGCCGCTGGCCGATGATGCGGGTGTTCTCGAACTCGTCCTCGGTCGGGCCGCTGCCAGGCCCACGATTGAGGTTCGGCGACATGTCACCGGTATTGGTCTGTGCGAAAGCCGCAATGAAGTCCGATTCGGTATCGGCGAGATAGTCGACGCCTGACAGGACCCGCTCCCAGTAGTAGGCGGCGTACCCCTTGTTGTCGGCGCTGATCAGACAGTTGCGGTTGGTCATGCTCGTGCCATGGGTGGCGAACCAGTTGATAGCGCCGACCACTCGACCGTCGCGTTCGATCCGAAGCAGCGTCGTCTGCGGATCGATCCCGTCCGGGAAGAAGGCCTTGTCCGCCTCTGGGTTACGCGCAAACGATGACGGCGAGCGATTGACGCTGGCGTCTTTCAGTTCACCGCCGCTCAGCGTCATGGTGGCGGGAGCGATATCTGCCTCGGCCCGCTCGACCGCCTCGACGATGCCGCTGACGATGGCGTCGAACGTGATCGGGTGAAAGCCGTGCGTTGTCGAGTTGTAGAGCAGGTGGTCGGAGTAGCCACCGGGCCCGCAATGCGTATGCGTCACGGTGAGCATCGTGTTGACGTCGGTGTAGCGGTCGCCGAACTGCTCGCCGAGCCGGCGCAGCACCTCACGGTGGACGCTTTCGAACATCAAGGGCAGATCGCTGACGCAGAGCAACACTCGCTGTTGGGTTGCATCATCGACGAAGACGAACGCGCGGCTGCGCAGCCTGGTGTGCAGCCCAGCAGAGACCTGATCGGCCTTGCCGTAACCGAGCAGGCCACAACCTGCCGGCTCGCCCGTCACATCGGAGATGCCCCGCCCGACGAGGTACGCCGCAGCTTGCTCAGAGCCCATGGCTTCGGACCCTATGACGTTGGTTGCTCCGGCGGGGAAACCCTGATCACGACAACCTTGGCGGTGTGCGCATCGGTGTGGTGGACCACCACCCGGTAGGCGACGTCGTGACGTTGGGGAACCGGCACGGTAAACGTCGCCTCTCCCGTCGTACTCAGACCGGCGGTGCGAGTCATCCGGTGCCTGCCTTCGCGAGCAAGGATGACGAGATCACCGGGCTCGGCCCCGACGACAGTGACCGTCACAGTTGTCTCGCTCGCGTCCACCGCGGGCGTTGCGACCACCGCAGTGATCGTTGGATCGACCGCGACCCTGATGACGTTGCTGTGAACGTGACCGCCGGCGTGCAACGCGAACCGCGCGGTGTGGTTGAGCCCCGGCACCGTGAAGCTGACCTGGCCGTCGGCTCCGGTCGTGGCCTCGTCTCCCGGGACCTTGCTCCATCCCGGCTCGCCGACCAGATGCTCGACGAGCGCGATCTCCCGGCTGGACACCGGCGTACCTGTCGCGTCGGTCAAGGTCCCGCTAATGGTGATCGGGGCATCGGAGGGGACCTCGGTGTCACTCGTGACGATCGTCAAAGTCGCTCCCGGCAGTGGCGGACGACCACTTGTCGAGATTGACGGCGAGGGAGACACCGTCGGCGTGCTGATGACGACCGGCAGAGTCGTGGTCGTCGGAGACGCCGAGGCGGTGGGCTTCGCGCTCGGCGTCCCCGGCGACGTCTGGGGCGTCGCGCGCTGCGACGGTGCGAAGTTGGTCACGGGCGCGGGCGCTGCTGCCTTCGCTGGGATGGTGGGCACCGGCGCCGCTGACGGACGGCGATGCGGATGTTGTGGCGCCGGCACGCCCAGCGGACCGAATGCCTCATGCAGCGTGCTCTGCACCGTCGCCGGCAACACAGCGGTGTAGGCAGCGGCCGCGCCGGCAGACAACGCCACGGCGACGGCAGCGACTGCGCCGCTCGTACCCACTCGCGCCACGATCCTGCGACGAGGTCGGCCAGCGTTCGCGGCCCGGAATGCCTCCACGGCCTGCGCCTCGCCGGCGAGCTCGTCTGGCGTCGCCGGCGCATTCAGCGCCCGGAAGATCGGGTCGTCACGGAAGCGCGACAGGTCGTCGTCGAAGCGACTCATCACACCACCTCCGTCGACTCGTATGCGGCTTCTCTTACTTGCGGGTTATGGGCGAGTGCCCGCAATCCGCGATGAACACTGACCCGGACTGCGCCGGGCGACTTTCCGACGATCCGCGCGACGACCGGCACATCGAGGCCGGCGACTACTCGGAGCATCACCATCTCGGCCTGTTCGGGAGGCAACGCTCTGACCAGCGCGAGGGCCCGCTCGGTCGAGATCCGCTCGAGGGCATCGACGTCGGCCGACGGCGACGTCGGGTGCCGGCCGACGTCGTCGACATTGGGGACGAGGACGGCCGGCCGGGCGGCCGCTGCACGAGCGGCATCGACCGCACGATGGCGCGCGACGGTGAACACCCAGGCTCTGAACCCGTCGGCATTGCCGACGAAGCTCGAGAGGTCTCGAACGACCTGCAACCAGGTCTCGGCGGCAACATCTTCATACGACGTCCGACTGCGAACGCGTAGGTAGCGAAGCAAGGGCGGCTGCAAGGTCCGCCACAGCTCTGCGAATCCTGCCTCATCGCCTGCCCTCGCCCTGCAAAGCGCGTCCTCCAGCGTCTCGTCGGCCTGCCCAGACTGGGGGTCAGGCCGACGAGCGCGAAGCGAGGGTCTCGTATCGATATAGGAGACCTTCCCTTCATGCCCACGTTGCAAGCCGACTGGAAGAGTGCGAAGTAACTCAGGCGACGTTGACAGTGAAGACACCGCTGGTGGACCCCGTGTAGTTGGCGCCGCCGGCGAATACCAGCTGGAACTGCTCAGCTGTGGCGCCATTCGGAGCCAGGAACTCGACCACGCCGTTGCGATGGGTACGGCGCGTCTTCAACGTCGTCCACACGGCGCTGCCAACGCTCTGGCCCTGCAGCATCACCTGGCGATGCGCCAGCGCGTGCCCGTCGCCACGAAGCTGTCCCATGACGACCTCGCGACCTGCCCCGTGCCGCTGCTTGGTACGGATCGACAAGGAGCTCGGCTGCACGACGTGCACAGTCGCGGCGGCGCTGCGCGCAGCCACAGTCGTCGCGTCCGCCGACGCCGCAGTGGAGACGGGTGCCGGAGTCGCTACCGGGATTCGGAAGACGAGCCGGTAGTGGCTGCTCTTGCTCGGCTGCACCGTGAACTGCACGGCACCGTCGTTGCTGGTGACCGCAGATGCCACACGGTGCCCGAACCACTTGCCGTCGGGACGCGCACGCAGGATCACAGTGTCGCCGGCCTGCACGACGCCGGCCTTGCTCAGCACGCCACTGACGATGTCGGTGCCGCCTGGCTGGATGGACTTCGTTGCCACGGCCACCGAGAGGCTGTATCCGGTCGATGCGACCGGCGCGGGCTGTGGGGTCACGGCAGCCGCTGGGCCGGCCGCCGTGACGAGGGCGAGGCCACTCGAGGCCGTCAGCGCGAGGACAGCTGCCGATCCGATGTGGCGCTTTCGAGAACCAGTCATCGTTGATCCCGTTCGTCGGGCCCCGCTCGGAGCAGAGGGGCATCACGCACAACAGCGGGCGACCGGCGCGATTCGTTACCGTCGGTCGTGTGACGGTGGCGTCGTTTCGGGAAGCGACCGCGGACGATGCAGAGTCGGTCGTATCGCTGGTCGAGTCGGCGTACCGAGGGGATTCGAGTCGGGCCGGCTGGACGACCGAGGCGGATCTGCTCGACGGACAGCGCACCGATGTCCGCGCGGTTCGCACGACGATCGCGACGGAAGACCGCCTGGTCTTGCTTGCCTTCGAATCCGGTTCGCTGCTCGGTTGCTGCGAGCTCCGTCGCTTGCCGGACAACGCGGCGTACTTCGGCATGTTCGCCGTCGTCCCGACCTTGCAAGGCGGTGGGGTCGGCAAGCTGATCCTCGCCGAGGCGGAGCGACGGGTCAGCGACGTCTGGGATGCGGAGCGGATGGAGATGACGGTGCTCGCGCAGCGCGAGGATCTGATCGCCTGGTACGAACGTCGCGGCTACCGGCGTACCGGATTGACCGAGCCGTTTCCGTACGGCGACGAGCGGTTTGGGCTACCTCGCCGGCGCGACCTCGTCTTCGAGAAGCTGGCGAAGGCCCTCTAGCTGCGCCCAGACATGCGATGACCGAGGGCAGAAGCCAGCGAACCGATCCCAAGACCCAGCTCCATCGCCAGCGACAACCAGAAGATCGCGTCGGGCTCAGGCTGGTCCATCTGCATGCCGGCCAGCCGTGCCGCACCGGCGCCGAGCCAGGTGACGCCGACGGCGGTACGCGCCGATGGACTGTCGACGACGAGTGCCCAACCGCCGAGTGCGGCGTAGGTGCCACCGAGTCCAGCCCGCGTCTCGGTGACGCCTCGCGGGCTGACCGGTGCGAGCTTCAGCGCGTCAGCGAACTTGTCGGGGCGTACGACCCCGGCCAGTCCCGACAGCATCAGGCTCGCGCTGCTGATGCGGCCGAGGCCCATCCGACGCAAAGTGCGAATCACGATGCGGCGTCCTTGAGCACTCTCACTGTCGACACGGGATACATCTCCAGCAACCCTTCAGGTCGGGCTGGGCGGGCTACCAGATTGCCGCCGCAGTTCGGGCAGACGTTGCGCAGGTGGTTCTCGACGCAGTCGACACACCAGGTGCACTCGAAGGTGCAGATCCTGGCGTCGGGATCGCCGTTGGGCAGATCTCGATCGCAGCGTTCACAGTTCGGGCGCATCTGCAGCACGGTCGCGCCTACTCCGCGATCTCGGCGTACCGCGCCTGGAGCCGGTCTCGTACCTGCTCGGGTGTGAACGAACGACGCTGACGCTCCCGACGCGCGATGACGACGCCGGTCGCTGCGACTCCGACCACGCCTGCCAGCCCGACGACCTTCCACCACTTCATGGGGCTCACGTTAACGACAAGCGAGACTGCACGCGTGAACACCGCTTCGCTGTCGCTGGATGCCGCCGTCGAGATCACCCGCACCGGTGACTTGTGGTTGTTTCGCGGACACAGCGCGGCGGACCGGGCGATCCGCACTTTGACCAATGCGCCGGTCAACCACGTCGGCATGGCGGTCGTGCTCGAGGACCTCCCGCCGCTGATGTGGCATGCCGAGCTCGGCCAGTCGCTGCTCGACATGTGGACCGGCAAGCACCAACGCGGCGTGCAGCTGCACGATCTGCGCGACTCCGCCCTGGTCTGGGCCAACAAGTATGGACAGCATGGCTGGTTGCGACAGCTCGAAGGCAACGTGTCACGCGACGCCGAGGACGCGCTGCTGAAGACGGTCGCGCGCCTGGATGGCACGCCGTTTCCCACGACCCGCGCTCTCGCTGCCGGCTGGTTCGGTGGGCGGCTACCGAAACGTGGCGTGCCCGGCGAGGACCGCCGCGAGACGGCGTACTGCGCCGAGGTCGTCGCGATCACCTACCAGGACATGGGGCTGCTCACGAAGGAACGCGATGCGAGCTGGTTCGACCCGGGCAAGTTCTGGAGCGGTGATGACCTCGAGCTGTCGGGAGGCTTCCGACTCGCGGAGGAGATTCAGATCGACATCCCGAACGAGCCACCGAAGACCGGTCGAACGACTACTTCTTAGAGCGCGCGACCAACCCACGGACGACTACGTCGAGCCCGAACTCGAACCGAGCTTCGCCGTCCTCCTCGGGATCCCCCATGAGAGCAGGGACGAGGCTGATCAGGGTCGGGAACCGCTCGGGCGGAAGGCTCGCGAAGTAGGTCTCGAGCTCGCGGTGGTAGGCCTGGCCCACTTCGGGCGTCGCCGCCTTGCCAGACATCCAGATGCTTCCCTCGTACGCCGAGTTCGTCACGTACGCCGACAGCAGATCGGCGCCGTAGCCGATGACGGCGTCGTCCAGCTTTCCGGCGCGCATGATCGAGAGCATGCACTCCATGCCGACCAGCGAGTTGGGACCGGTCGGCACTCTGCCGAGGCCGATCCGTGCCAGATCGCGATGCGACAGCAGGATCCGGTGCCAGTCACGGAGGTAGGACTTGAGCTGGTCCTGCCAGTGCTTCGGGTCTGCCTCGATCGGGGCGATCTCGCCGGCGACCTCGTCGAAGACCAGCTCGAGCAGCTCGTCCTTGCCGTCGATGTGCGCATAGAGCGACGCCCCGCCGGTACCGAGCTCCAGGCCGATCCGACGCATGGTGACCGCATCGATGCCTTCATCGTCAATGACCCGAAGTGCGGTGGCAACGATCGCCTCGCGGGACAACCCTCGCTCGGCGCGCACCCGTCGCGGCTTCGCTCCTGGCGGTCGCGGCAAACCGATCGCTTCGGTCATGTCGAACATTGTACGTTGACAACGAACGTTGTTCGTGGAACATTGTTCGTCAATTGCGAACTACGTTCGATATGCTCGACTGACGCAAGCTCCGGAGGGACCCGCTGTGACGAAGACCGCCTATGAACGCCGCTGGCTGATCCTGTTTGTGATCCTCGCCGCCGAGTGCATGGATCTGCTGGACTCGACGATCGTCAACGTCGCGGCGCCCGCTATCCACAGTGACCTACACACCTCTTCGACGGGGCTGCAGTGGATCGTCGGCGGATACGCCCTCGCGATCTCGGTCGGCCTGATGACAGGCGGTCGGCTCGGGGACATCTTCGGTCGCCGACAGATGTTCATCCTTGGAGCGGCCGGCTTCACGATGTCCTCCGTGCTGTGCGGCGTCGCTCCCAACACCTGGTCACTGATCGTCTTCCGACTTCTGCAGGGCGCACTCGGCGCGACGATGCTGCCGCAGGGCTTCGGCGTGATCCGCGAGGTCTTCGGCGACGAGGCCACGCAAGCCTTTGCGATCTTCGGACCGGTGATCGGATCGGCTGCCGTGTTCGGACCCATCGTCGGCGGCGCTCTGGTCGACTGGAACCTCGGCGGTTCGGGCTGGCGACTGGTGTTCTTCGTCAACGCCCCGATCGGCATCGCCGCCGTCATCGGCGCCTGGCGGCTGCTCCCCAAGACCCCACCCGCCCGCCAGGAACGCCTCGACCTGCTCGGCGCCTTTCTGTCCTGCGCGGCATCCCTGCTGCTCGTCTATCCGCTGATCGAAGGCCGAGAGCAGCACTGGCCGGCCTGGATGTACGTGATGATGGCCGGCAGCGTCGCGCTCTACGCCGCCTTCGGCCTGCAGCAACGCGCCCGTAGCCGCGCCGGCGCCGACCCGCTCGTGCTGCCATCGGTCTTCAGTCACCGCGGCTACAGCGCGGGGCTGCTCGTTCTGCTCGTGTTCTTCTCCGGCATGGGCGGCCTGCTGCTGACCGCGAGCGTGTTCTTCCAGCTCGGCCAGGGCTTCTCACCGATCCACGCCGGGTTGTCCTTCATGCCGATGTCAGCCGGCATGGCGATCGGTGCCGGCTTGTCCGGGGCGATCCTCGGGCCGAAGTTCGGCAGGCTGGTCATCCAAGGCGGCGGAATCGTCACGATTGCCGGCTGGCTGCTCGTGATCCAGCAGGTCCACGGAGCTGGGAACGTCAGCTCGGTCGACCTGATCCCGGGTCTCCTGCTCGCGGGCCTCGGCATGGGCCTGGTCGTGGCGCCACTGTTCGACGTCGTGCTTGCCTCTGTCACCGACGAGGAGACCGGCTCGGCGTCGGGTCTGCTCAATGCCGGCCAGCAGCTCGCCGGTGCGATCGGCGTCGCGGTGCTCGGCACCATCTTCTTCTCGGCGCTTGGCCATGTCGGCTTCCACGCCGCGTTCAACCGGACGCTCTGGGTTGAGATCGGCTCGCTCGTGGTGATGGTTGTGCTGTCCGGACTGCTCCCCCGCTACGCCCGCGAGCCGGGCGCTGAGGCCGGCGCGAAGCCGGTGCACGAATCAACCACGCTGGAGCCCATCACCACCTGATTCGTGCATGATCGCGTGATGGACGACCTGGCTGACTACCTCGCGGTTCGACGGCTACAGGATGCGTACGCCGACGTGGTTTCGCGACGGGCGTGGGGTGAGCTCGACAGGTTGTTCCTCTCTGACGTGACCGTGGTGGTCGACACCGTCGGCGCCCCGGCACGGACGTTCGATGGACCTGCCGAGTTCGCAGCGTTCGTCGGGCCGGCCACCGATCGGTTCGATCACTTCCAGTTCGTGATCCTCAACTCCGTGGTCGAGGTGGACGGCGATACGGCAACCAGCCGGATCTTCATGTCCGAGATCCGACATCACGTCGAGCCGCGCTCGCCAGAAGACGGAGCTGAGGACGTTTGGTCGACGGCGTACGGGATGTACCAGGACCGGTATCGCAGGCTCGACGGACAGTGGTGGTTCGCCGAGCGGCACTACCGGTCGCTTGCGCGCACCGGACCGCAGGCCGGCATCTTCGGCCTCCCGCCCGACCTGCCAGCAATCGGCAGGTAACGCAGCAACTCAGACTGGCGTCGGCGCGACTTCCGCCGCAGCCACCTCGGCCTCTGGGTTACGCGGCGTCGCGAGGACGCCCTTCTCGAAGAACGCGACCACGAACACCGCACCGGCAGCCAACAGCCCGATCGCCACATGGTAGGCGAGCGCGTAGCCGTGGGTTTGCGCCACCGGGGGCAGCGTGCCCCGGTGGATCTGCCCGGTCGCATGCCGCAGCCCGAGGGTGACCAGGAACGACAGCCCAATCGCCCCGCCGATCTGCTGCATCGCGCTCTGCACGCCTGATGCGAGTGAGGAGTCCTGGCCGGTGACCTGGTGCAACGACGCGTTGCCGATCGCCGGGAAGCAGATCCCGGAGCCGAGCGCGAGGATGACCATGCCGGGCACGATCCCCGACGCATAGTGCGAGTGAACGTCGATGTTCGACGTAAATGTCATGCCGACCGCGCAAAGCACGAAGGCTCCAGTGAGCAAGGTCTTCACTCCGAGCTTCGGCATCAAGGCCGTGCCGAGACCGATCCCGATCCCGATGCAGATGCCGAACGGCAGATAGGAGAGCCCGCTGCGAATCGGCGAGTAGTGCAGCACCTGCTGCTCGAACAAGGTCAGCAGAAAGAAGTAGGTGAAGAAGCCCGACGAGAAGAACAGCGTCACGACGTTCGTCGCGACGCGAGTGCGGTTCTTGAAGAACGAGAGCGGGATCAGCGGTGACTTCGAGTGCGCCTCGATGTAGACCGTCAGAGCCAACAGCCCGAGCCCGCCGAGCAGCGGCAAGAGCACCTGCCAGCCACCCCACGGATGGCTCGCGGCGTTGAGCACCCCGTCCACCACCGCGATCAGACCCGCGGTCATCGTCGTCGCGCCGTAGTAGTCCGGCCGGTCGTGCCGGTCGAGCACCATCTTGCTCTCCGCCACCAGACGCGGTGTGAAGACCAGTGCGATCAACGCCACCGGGATGTTGACGAAGAAGATCCAGCGCCACGAGGCGTAGTTGACCAGCGCACCGGAGATCACGGTGCCCGACGTACCACCGAGACCGGCGATGCCGCCCCACATACCGAGCGCTTTGACCCGCTCTGCGGGGTCGGGGAACAGCACGGCGATCAGACCGAGCGAGGCGGGAGCGGCAAACGCCTCGCCGGCGCCCTGCACGAACCGCGAGATGACCAGCATTGCCGGGTCCTGAGCCGCTCCGCAGGTCGCGGATGCGACGGCGAAGATTCCCACGCCGAGCAGGAACACGCGACGCCGACCGAGGATGTCGGCGAGCCGCCCCCCGAGCAGCAGAAGGCCGCCCGCCATCAGCACGTAGCCGTTCACCACCCACGCCAGACCGGGTCGGCTGAAGCCGAGATCCCCCTGGATGTTCGGCAGTGCGACGTTCACCACCGTGATGTCGAGCACCAACATGAACTGGATCGCGCCGAGCAGGGCGAGCGCCTTCCAGCGGCGCGGGTCCGGGATCACGTCGGCAGGGGCCGTCATCAGTCGTCGTCCTTTGGCTCGGCTGTCTATATGACTTAGACGCACTGTGGCACGGGGGTGTGACAGAAATGGGGCGCTGTCATGACCAGGAGTCATACTCGCCGCGTGGACATAGCCGAACACCTGAAATACCTCGCGGTCGAGGCCACCAAGCTCGGTGAGGCTGCCGCGTCGACCACCCTCACCGCCGCGGTACCCGGGTGCCCCGACTGGACGGTCCGCGACCTCGTCGGCCACGTCGGCATGGTCCATCGCTGGGCGACCAACATCGTCACCAATGGACTCGAAAGCCCGGACGGTGAAACGGCGGACGCACCGCCAGACCCAGAGCTCCTCGACTGGTACGCCGAGGGACACCGGGTACTCCTCGAGACGCTGACGAGCGCCCCTCCAGACCTGAGCTGCTTCGCCTTCCTGCCGGCTCCCTCACCGCTTGCGTTCTGGGCTCGCCGACAGCTGCACGAGACGACGATTCATCGCGCGGACGCGGCGACCGCGGCCGGGATCCCGGTCGTGATCGACGACGCAATCGGTCTCGACGGCATCGAGGAGATGCTGCTCGGCTTCGCCAAGCGCCGCCGCGAGTTCGTACCCGGCTCCGTGCGCCTCGACCCGGCGGGCGGGCCCGGGTGGCTGCTGAGGCTGACGGCCGAAGGCGCGGCGGCAACACCGGCCGACGACACCAC
This sequence comes from Mycobacteriales bacterium, assembly GCA_036267875.1. Lineage (GTDB taxonomy): Bacteria > Actinomycetota > Actinomycetes > JAFAQI01 > JAFAQI01 > DASZTV01. The sequence continues at coordinate 12,143 of DATAVE010000188.1, read as the reverse complement.
CTCCGCCGATGCGACGGTGAGTGGCGACGCCGGCCAGGTCTATCTCTGGCTGTGGAACCGTCCGGCCGACGTGACCATCACGGGTGACCAGACGGTCGCCGACCGGTGGCACAAGGTCAAGGTGCGTTGGGGCTGATCCGGGCTAGGGCGCTGAGGCCGGCAGCGTCTTGATCAGCGGATCCTTCATCAGCTGCGGCACGTCGGCGAGGTCGGACAGCGCGTAGACGAACGTCGCCTTGCCCTGGCTCTTGTAAGACGAGTACCAAGTCGTCGCGAACGCCATCGCCGGATAGCTGTCGCGGACGCGCTCGACCAGCGTCCGCGCATCCCATTTGCGACCGAACGATCCCGTCCCGGTAGCGACCATGTCCTGGTAGGTCGTGAGACCACGGTTGTCCCCCGGCGTATGACCGATCGCAAGGTCCTTGTCGTAGACATCGATCCCGACCGCGTCGACGTACGCCGAGCCCGGGTAGTAGGTCATCGCCGGCTCCGCGCCGGTGCTGCCGTCGTCGGACCACCAGACGAAGTCCGTCCCCTTCATCTCCACCAGCGGTCGGAACAAAAGCGCGGTGCCGGGCTGCGTCTGGGTTGCGCCCGTGATGGTGTTGGCATACACCGCGACGCTGGGAGCGACGTTGGCGTCGTCGCCTTGTTGCGTGACATAGAGCGAGCCATCGGGACCGAGCGTCAGGTCCACAGGATGAGTCACGCCGGTGCAACAGCTGGCACCCCCGCGGCGGTAAAGGCCACCGCCAGGCAACCGGGAGCCATGACGCCGCGGCGAATACGAACCGATCCGAGCCTCATGACTTCCCCCTGGGTTGCCCTGCTGTCGCGGAGACCAGCCAGCCTGCGTATAGCCCGAGTAATGCCTAGCGGAGTGGGCACACCCGGTGTGACGAAGTCCCCGTCGTCGATTCGGAAGGACCAATGACATGTCTCCAGGCACTCACGCCCGACCAGGCCGGCTGCGGATGGCGCGTCGGCGGGGGGCGATCGCCGGCCCGCTGCTCATGCTGCTTGGCGCTTGGGGCGCGCTGGTGCCCTTCATCGGGCACTCGTTCGGCTTCGGGTTCACGCCGGACAACACGTGGACCTGGACCGCGCCTCGCGGCTGGCTCGAGGTGCTCCCCGGTGCGGGCGCACTTGTTGGTGGCGCTCTACTGACCGTCACGACACACCGAGCAGTCGCCATACTCGCCGGCTGGCTCGCCGCTGCGAGTGGTGCTTGGTTCGCATTGGGAACTGTCGTGAGTCCGTGGTGGAACGCAGGCTTCATCGGTACGCCGAGCGGTGATGCGACCCGCGGCGTATGGGAACAGATCTGCATGTTCACCGGCCTGGGACTTGTCATCGCATGTCTCGCCGGCATCGCCATCGGCCGGGCCACTGTGATCGGGCTACGCGACCTCTCCTCTGGCCAGGAACAGCTTGACGCGTACAAACGGATCGAGCAGGCCCCGGCGTACCGCGACAACCTCAGTCCCCGACCGGTGGACACGATCGACCTCAACGCGGCTGAACGCGACAAGCTGGCGCACACGTCATCCAACGACCGCCCGAGCTAAACACCGCCCGGGCGTACGGCGCTGCAACCATAACGAGGCTCATGCCAGATTTAACGTTTGAAGAGATGGCCGGTCGAGGCAGCGCGCAGCACGGTGTTGATCCACATCGCATCGCGCCACTCGAGCTGCCCCCCGAGGCCAGGTCCGCCGGGCTGGCGAGGCGATACGTGAGGGACTGTCTGGCCGCGATGGGCCGGCCGGAGCTTCTGGAGTGCGCCGAGTTGGGAGTCGACGAGCTCGTCGCCAACGTGTGTGTGCACGCGCGTACCCCGCTCGTGCTCACTGTCCGTAGAGCCGCCAACCGATCGGTCCGGATCGAAGTCACCGACTACTCGTCATCGCTGCCGGTTCGGCAGGAGGCGCAGACCTATTCACTTGGCGGACGTGGCTTGACCTTGCTCGATGCCTGCGGCACCTGGGGGCTGGGCGATGCGCCCGCGGATGGCGGCAAGACGATCTGGTTCGAGCCCGGTACGTCGATGACGAGGCACGTCGACAGCTGATCCGTCGATACGCTGGCGGTATGAGAACCCGCGCGCTGGCCCTGATGACAACGACGGCGCTCGCTTCGGTCGCACCGCTCGCAGCCGTCGCCGCCGCGACGCCCGCGCCAGTTGCAGCAAAGCCCGTCGTCTACCACCAGAAGGACTCCGGACGCACGGTCAAGGCCTCCGTCGGCAAGGCCTTCGAGGTCCGGCTAGAGGTCTGCGCAGACTGCGGCAACTCACTCAGGCTCATCGCGCCGAACGCCCGCGTGCTTCGCCTCGAGCACACCTCTGTGACGTCAACCGCTAAGCCGCCAGCAGTCGGCGGCGAGGAGTTCGAGACGTGGACCTTCAAGCCCAAGAACCCGGGAAGCGCTGCGATCCGAGTCACTCAGCGAAGTGCGGAAAAGGGCGGCAAGGTCACCAAGCGATTCGCCCTGAAGGTCCACGTCATCAAATAGGTCGTCGACAACTGACCACCCAATCGGCGAGCCCAACGTAAGTGGCCCAACCTGTGCTCAGATACACCACCTGCGTCGGGCTCGACGCTATCTGTTGCGGGTTAGGTCCTTTGTGAGGGCCCGGATCGTGAATGGGATCAGCACGATGAGGGCCAGCGGCAGCAGCCATACCTCGGGGTACTGATAGCCAACGGTCACCAGATGCCGAAGCCGCGTCGTCGGTTGGGCGATGACCGGCTGCTGGTTGCTCGGCGGGACCGTTTCGGTGGTCGAGGGCAGCGTCGGCGCGGGGACGCCGGCGCCGAGATCCGGTCCAGTGTCTGGCTGGGCACCCTTGTCGCCCTTGCCGGCATGGTGCGTCTTGGTCGGCTTGCTCACGACGTGATGAACCGCGCCGATCACCAGGCTCAACGTCGGCTTCGGTCCGCTCGTCGAAGCGGTCGGCAGCTTGAACGCGATCTGCCAGGCCGTCGTCGGCGCTGCGTCGGCCGGCAGCAGGGCAAACCCCTTGACCCCTGACAGGCCATGCGCGATTCGCCTGAGGTTCGCGACGAGGTGCGGCGTGGGCTTTGCGACGTACTTCGCATGCGCCGCGGGAAGGCAGTTCGCCGAAGGCGCGTTGTCGAAAGCGCCCTCGACATCGACCACCGCCTGATAGGTGACGCAGACGTTCACTTTCGCCGCCTGTGGGTCGAGGCTGCCATCCGTAAGAGAGGTGTCGAGCGGGATCGACAACGTGCCGTCACTGGCGTTGGCCGCCTGCGGCCCGAGGTTCACCGCGATGAACGCCCGCGCAGTCTGGCGACCGACCGCCGTACCGACGTGGTAGGTCCCCTTGGGGTACGGCGAAAGCGCGGGCAACGGGATGAAGCCGCAACCGAGCGGCGTCGCGCACAAGGGGTCCGGCTGGTACCACGCACCGGCCGTGATCAGCGGGTGAAGGACCTTGGGCCCCGACTTGGCCGGGTGCGCGAACACCTTGACCGCGCGGCCGGAGCCCGCCGCAACGCCGTGAGCCGCTGCGGCCGGCGCGATGGCGACCCCGATCGCGAACGCCGCCGTCGCGAGTCGAATCCCAGCTCTCATCGGGGTCCACCATCAGGGCGCACGACCTGGATGACCTCGGACGTCCGGTCGAGCACGTCGTGCAAGCTGTCGCGCTCCTCGGCGCCACTCGCCCGACCCATCTGTGCGACGAACAGACCGGTGCCGATGATCACCAGCACCAAGCCACCGAGGCCGCCGCTGATGATCGCGGGCACCTGCCCGGCCACATTGAGAGTGCGAGCCGCGACGCGCCACCCGAGCGCCATCGCGACGAAGCCGGCGACCACCATGCCCGCGAACAGCAGCAGGCTCGGCAACGCCGGATGCGATGTGGCGCGCCTCACGAGACGGCCTTGCGAGATCGACGTGGCCGCGCGGCCAGAGCCGGTGCAGGTATCTCCCTGGCAGCGAGCTCATCGCGAAGGACGCTCATCAGTGCGGCCAGCTCCTTCTGCTGTTCGCGCCGCGCCTTCGCGTCCGTCTCGCGTACGCCGATGATGACCATTCCGATCGCAATAACGACCAGACCGACGCCGGGCAACGCCGCGGACAGCAGGTACGGCACCTGTAGCGCAACCTCTGACTTGCCGGCCGCGAGGCCCCAACCGACCGCCAGTAGCACGCAGCCGCCGGCGAGAGCGAGCATCCCGAGATACGTCCAGATCCTCGGCGTCTTCACGATCTCCCCCACACGTCCGATCATCTCGCCGCTCCTGCCGGGACAGCCGCTGGCATCTCGCCACCGAGGTACGCCGTGATGACGGCCGGATGACGCTGCACCTCAACTGGGGTACCGATTGCAATCTCCTCACCATCGGCCATGCAGACGATTCGGTCCGACAAGCCCATGATCAGCGGCATGTCGTGCTCGATCACGACCATCGTCAAGGAAAGCTCGCGGCGTAACCGGGCAAGCAACTCGGCAAGCGCCTCGGTCTCGCGCTGAGCGACACCCGATGACGGCTCGTCGAGCAGCAGCAGCTCGGGTTGCAGCGCCACGAGGCAAGCGATCTCGGTGATCCGCCGCGTGCCGGTCGACAACTCGCCGATCACACTCGACCGGAACCGCGACAGACCCATCCAGTCGAGCAGTTCCTGTGCATCGGCAAGCTTGCGTCGCTCGCCCGGCCTGATGCCGAGCGCTGCGAGGCTCACCGACGTCGGCGAGGTCCGCTCGAGGGCCAACGCGACGCACTCCGAGACCGTGAGCGTCGGGAACAGCGCTGCATCCTGGAACGATCGGATCAGGCCGCGACGGGCGCGCGCTTCAGGGCTGAGCCGCGTGATGTCGGCGTCGCGGAACCGGACAGTGCCGGCGTCGGGTCGGACGAATCCCGCGATCAGCTCGAACGTTGTGGTCTTCCCTGCGCCGTTGGGCCCGATCAGACCCAGCGTCTCGCCTTCGCGTACCTCGAACGTCATCCCGCGTACGGCGTGGACGCCGCCGAACGACACCTTCAGATCGCGGACGTCGAGCAGTGCACCGGAGCCGGTGACCCGACGATGCGCCGGCCGAGCGAAGTCCGGGATCTGACGCGCCTCGGTCGTTGCCTCGGTGATGCCCCGCTCGGCGGCGGCCTCTGCGGCGAAGTCGATCCCGGCACGACGTGCGATCCAGGCAACCACCCACTTGCGCAACGCGAGCGGAAGCTGCACCACGCCACCCGGCAGGAACAGGACCGTCCAGAGGTAGACCTGGGAGAGCAACGCGGTGCCGAGCGGACCGATCGTGAAGTACGTCGGTCCCGAGACGACCAGCGCTCCGAAGATCGGACCAGACAGCAGGCCGAGCCCACCGATCACGGCGATCTCGACGACACCGAGGCTCGCCGTAATGGGCCAGCCGTCGTAGCCGATTTGCGGCAGCGAGTGGCCGTACATTGCGCCGGCGACTCCGGTCAGCGCTCCCGCCAGCGCGTAGCACTGGACCTTCGTCCAGGTGGCGCTGATCGAGAACGAACGCGCCGCATCCTCGTTGTCGCGGACCGCGACCAGCCGACGCCCGAGCCCACCTCGTCGCACGTTGTAGGCGAACACCAGCGAGATCAGCAGGATGACGAGAGCGAAGTAGTAGTAGGCGTGCCCGGACTTGATCGCGTGGCCGTGAATGATCGGGCGGCCCGGCTCCTGGCCGGTGCCCAGCACCCAGGACTCGCCGAGCAGGTAGTCCGGCACGACCAGGCCGAAGGCGAGCGTCGTCACCGCGAACATCAGCCCGCGGGCCTTGACGGCTGGCAGGCCGAGCAGCACCGACAGCACGGCGCCCGCAGCAGCCGCGTAGGCAAACGACTCGACGTAGTTGCCGGTCCGACGAGCGATCTCCCACGAGGCATATGCGCCGACGGCCGAGATCGCGAACTGCCCCAGCGAGAGCTGCCCGCCGAGTCCGGTGACCACCCCCAGTGCGAGCGCCACGATCGTGAACGCGACCGTGACGGTGAGCGACTGGCTCGTTCCGTTGTCGACCATCAGCGGCAAAGCCGCAAGGACTGCGAAGAACACCAGCCACGGCGCACGCTCGATCACCTTCACCGAGCGCAGCTTTCGGACAGTCGCCGGAAGCGGGCGGCTGGGCTGGATGACCGACCAGGAGCCCTTGTCCTCACCACGACCGATCGGCTGTCGCTGGACCAGCAACGCGACGACGATCAGTACGAACAGCGCCATCTCGACGATGCCGCCGTTCTGAGAGTTCCAGGCAAGCAGCTGCTCGAGGACGCCGATCGCCAGGCCGCCGACCATCGCGCCGGGCAGGCTTCGCATCCGCCCGAGCACCGCGCCGGTCAGCGCGATCAGCAGCAGAGACGGGCCGAACCCGCCACCTCCCGCGCCGCCCGAGGGTGCGGTGAGGATCGCGGTGAGCGCTGCAAGTCCGCCGGCGATGGCCCAGGCGATCGAGCTCATCACGTTGACCGGAATGCCTGCCATGCGAGCGGCATCCGAGTTGTCCGACGCAGCGCGGATCCCGCGACCCGATCGGCTGAACTTCAGGAACAACCCGACCGCGGCGACCGCGACTGGCGCGATGATCAGGATCGCGACGTAGGACTGCGTGACGAGCAACGCGCCGACGCTGAAGGTCGGCAGCCCGCTCGGCTCCGGCACAGTGACCGTGCCGCCAACCGAGTGGCTGTTGATCACCTCGGAGAACGCAGACAGGCCTTCCCCTGCGATGAGCGTTGCGACGACGCTCATTACTGCGGGGGCGTTACGCAGCCTGCGCACGACGGTGTTGTCGATCAGTACACCGATCAAACCGGCCACGACCAGCGCCGGCACGAGGGCCGCCCAATAAGGGATGTGCCAGCGGGTGACCTCGATCGCAAAGAAGGAGGCGGCGAACGCACCGACCTCGCCGTGCGCGAAGTTGATGATCTTGTTGGAGCGGTAGATCAGGACAAGGCCCGCCGCGAGCATGCCGTACGACGCGCCCTCGATCAGGCCCAGGACGACGACAGGGAACGGCGTCTGCCAATGGCCGGTCGAGGTCTCGCTCGTCGAGATCACGTGCGGCAGGACGAAGTCGAGGATCAGCCAGAGCGTGACCAAGGCGGCTGCTGAGTACGCCGCAAGCCGCATCCGCCGCGTCATGAGAGAGCCCCCTTTGCGGCGCCTTCGAGGAAGACGGCCCGGAGCAGATCGTGGCGATCGATCAGGTCGGCGGCAGGGCCGTCGAAGCGCACCTCACCCTTCTCCATGAAATACGCGCGATCGACCAGCGACAACGCAGTCGTGACGCTCTGCTCCACGATCACGACCGCCGTGCCGTCGGCGTTGATCCGGCGGACCATGTCGAGCAGCCGGCTCACGATCACCGGCGCGAGACCGAGCGACAGCTCGTCGATCAGTAGCACTCTCGGCCGCAGGATCAGCGCTTTCGACAGGGCAACCATCTGCTGCTCGCCACCGGAAAGCATTGCCGCCGAGGACGTCCGACGTTCCTTCAATCGTGGGAAGGCCTCGAAGCATCGTTCGATCGCCTCGTCGATGGCGCGTCGGTCGCGACCGAGGGTGTAGCCATAGCTCTGCAGGTTCTCCACCACGTTCATCGAGCGAAAGACGGCCTTGCCACCCGGGACCTGTGTGATGCCGATCCGGACTCGCGCCTCCGCGTCGAGGTAGGTGATGTCGCGGCCGTCGAAGGTCACATTGCCGGCTTGTGGGATGCCGAGTCCGGAGATGACGCGCAGCAGCGTCGACTTGCCCGCGCCGTTGGTGCCGAGCAGCCCGACGATCTCGCCATCGTCGACGTGAGCGTCGACACCGAACAGAACTTGCAGCGAACCGTAGGAGAAGTCGATGTCGCGGCACTCGAGAAGAGCGCCCAACCGCGCGGCCCCCTCCGGCCGCACGCTCAGACTCTGCCTTTCACTTCGGCTGCGGTCGAGCTCGACATAAGCAATCGTCCAACGCAATACGAAGGCGCCGATCACGCCGACCCCCGCGAGTGCGACGAGGGCATTCGGCGCGCCATAGCGGTCTGCGACGCAGACAGCGATGACGACCCCGAGCACGCCCCCAAGAGCCATGAGCACCAGAGCGGCCGCGGACAACGCGGTCCGCTGCTGTGTCGGGACGAGGGCAAGCCCGAGCCCGAGAAGGGCCGGAAGCAGCGCGTTGGCGATCGCCATTCCCGCGACGATCAGCACGACAGCCGGGGTGCGGCCCGACAGCGTCGGGCCGATCACCAGCAGCGCCGATCCGACGGCGAGGGCGACCCACGTGATGCGCGCCAGCTGTGTCGGGTGGGCGGCGAGCACCTTGTCGCCGTACGACGCGAAGGCCGCGACCAAGAGCAGCCCGCCGAGGGACATCGCCAGGAAGACGCCGCTGACGCCGTGCACACCGAGCTTCCAGTGCTGGTGCAGGTAGATCGAGAGCACCAGGTCGTACGACATCAGCAGCATGCCGAGCGCAGTGACAGCGCCGGCGAGACCGAGCAGCGAGCGCGACGCTTGCCACGTCCGCAACAGCTCTGGCCAGTTCGCGGACTCGTCAACGGGCGGCAGCGCGGGCGCATGCGACTCGGTCGAACGCTGCAACGCAGAGGCGACAAGAGCCACGACGATCGCAACGACGCTGGCCACCGCAAGGGCATGGTGCCAGCTGACGCCGGCCTCGAGGAGTAGCCCGAGCGACAGAAGGACCTGGGCTAGGAGGATGCCGCCCTGCACGACCGAGAGCGCACGGATGCGGAAGTCGTCAGCGACCTCGGCAACCGCGATCGATCTCGCCAGCACCTGACCGGGAGTGGCGAACACCACGCCGAGACAGAGCACACCGACCAGCGCCCAGGAACCGTGCACCTCGCCGGTCAAGGCGAGAACCGGCGCGCAAGCGATCGCGCTGATCCGAGTCGTCCAGATCCGCACCGCGCTGCGTCGACGCTCGGTGACGAGCGGTACGGCGAAAGGCAGCAGATAGGCCACGAAGATCGCGGGCCCTCGGACGCTGATAAGCGAAAGCGCGGTCACCTTCAGCGTTGCGGCGATCTGGGGCATGAACAGCGATGCGCCGTAGGACTGCAAGCCCTCGATGCCGGCAAGGATGCCGAGTGCGACGAGGCTCCAGAGACTCCGTTGTCCCAGTCTCGTCATCGGGCGGCGAGGACCTTGCCTGGGTTGAACAGGTTGCGCGGATCGAGCGCGGTCTTCACGTCGTGCATCAGCGACTCCGCAGCTGGGTGCACCTCACGGCGCATGCCGCCGGCCTTGAGGATTCCGACGCCGTGCTCACCGGTGACGGTTCCGCGTCGTGCGATGGCCGCGTCGAGGATCTCCTCGAAGGCCGCCAGCGCTGGCGGGGGTGGGGTGCCGTCGCCCGCTTGACCGATGATCAGCGGGTGAAGGTTGCCGTCGCCGGCGTGGGCGATGCTCGCGATCTTCACGCCGTGGCGAACCGCGATCTCTTCGATGGCGACGAGCATTCCGGGAACCTCCGAGCGGGGCACGCAGACGTCCTCGGTGAGGACTGGACCAAGCCGCTCGAGAGCGGGGTAGGCGAGGCGCCGCGCAGCGAACAGCGCCTCAGCCTCGGTGTCGTCAGTCGACTGCTCCGCCCAGTTGGCGCCGCACTCGGTGAAGGCATCGACGATGGCCTGCGCCTCGGCCGCACCGGACTCCCCAGGAGTGTCGACGCGGGCAAGAAGCAACGCCTCGGCGTCGAGGCTCAGGCCGAGATGCTTCCATTCTTCGACCGCCTCCATGCAGTAGCGATCGAGGAGCTCGAGGGCGACGGGCACAAGTCCGCATCGGGTGATCAGCGCGACGGCCTCGCCGGCCTGGACCAGCCGGTCGAAGCTGCCGACGATCGTGCGCGGCACGCCCAGCACCTGCGGCCGCAGCTTGACCGTCGCCTGGGTGACGACGCCAAGCGTGCCCTCGGATCCGGTGAGCAGACCGACCAGGTCATAGCCCGCGACACCCTTGGTCGTACGCCGTCCCAGTCGCGCGACAGCGCCGTAGCCCGCGGAACCACCGACGACTGCCTCGAGCCCGATCACGTAGTCGCGGGTCACGCCGTACTTCAGGCAACACAAGCCACCTGCGTTGGTCGCGATGTTGCCGCCGATCGTCGACCAGGTCGAGCTGGCGGGGTCCGGCGGGTACCAAAGCCCGACCTCGTTGACTGCGGACTTGAGGTCGTCGTTGATGACGCCAGGCTCGACGACGGCTACCAAGTTGTCCCGGTCGATCTCGACGATCGCATCCATCCGCGAGACGTCGAGGACGACACAACCATCGACCGCGTTGGCTCCGCCGGACAGGCCGGTGCCGGCACCGCGAGGTACGACGGGAGCACCCAGCTCTGCGCAGGTAGTGACGACGGCCGCAACCTCGGCTGTGTTGCGAGCACGAACCGCAGCAACCGCTGCTCCGACGGGGGCCCATGCCGCTTGGTCGCGAGACAGGCTGTCGAGCACGTCGGCGTCGACGACGATCCGATCGGCGGGCAGCACGCGACCGAGCAGCTCGACGACCTGCGTCGCGGCGCCCACGTGCTGCTCAGTTGCGGTCATGACCTACTAGCTCGCTCGAGCTCGACGGCGATCTCTTTGGCGCCCGCCGCCGACATCGCGATGCCGGCGTGGTCGACGCCAGGCACGAGTCGCGCCCTCAGTTGCGGCACTCGGGCCTGCCATGCCTCGACGACCGACTCGGGGTACGCCGGGTTGGAGTCCTGACCGATCGACCACTCGGCATGGAGCAAGGTGACCGGCAGCGCGACGGCGGCCATCCAGTCTTCGACCGGTGCCTTCATGAACACGTCGGTTGCATCCTCCCGGACTGCCGCTCCCGCGAGCCGCACCTCGAGTTCCGGCGCCTGGCCCACCAGGTCGTAGCGCAGGTAGTCGGTCAGCAACGGATCAGCCGGGTCGAGCGAGACGCCGACCCCACCGAGAAACGTCCGCTTGTAGTCCTCGACGCGCGCAAAGGTGCGGTCGGTGCGCTCGAGCCGATCCGCGAGCGGCTCGTCACTTCCGCCTTCTGTCTTCGGCGGCGACGGCGGCAGGCTCATTGGCGGACCACCGTCGACGAGGAGCAGCTCGCTGAAGCGATCCGGTGCGCTATCGAGCAGCGCGGTGGCAACGAACCCGCCCATCGACATCCCAGCAAGCACGACGCGGTCGAGACCGAGAGCGTCCATGACGGACAGCACGTCGTCGCGATGCCGAAGTAAGCCGTACGGTCCGGGGACGTCGACACTGCTTCCCCGGCCGCGCAGGTCAGGCGCGACGATCCGCACGTCCGGCGCGGCGGCGGCGGTCCACTGCCAGAGCAGATGGGTGCTGCTGATGCCGTGAATGGCCAGGACAGGGATGCTGTCGGCTGCCCATTCACCGACCATCAACATTCCGTCGGCGGTCTTCACTCCCTTGCGGGCGTACCTCGAGTCGGCCACTTCAGTTCGCCTCGAAGTTGTAGTTGGTCTTCGACGTGTAGGCGAAGCACTGACACTTGCTCTCGAACGCGAGGTCGCGGCCGGCACCCGGAAGAGCAAAGTCGTTGGTCCGCAATCCGCTCTCGAAGGAGCTGGCCGGGACGTACGTCGGGCCGGCCAGCTGCAGGCCCTTCACGATGTCCGGCCCGGACAGACCGCCGGCGGCCAGCGCTGCCGCTCTGATCAACCGGAAGGCGTCGCAGTACTCCAGACCGATGGCCTCCGCGAAGCGAAGCCCCGAGTAGGACTGCAGCTCCTGCTGCTCCGCGAGGCAGGTCTTCTCAGCCGGCGTGATGTAACCGGGATCCTGCGCGAAGTCCACGTCAATGCTCGGATCGGAGCCGATCCCCAGTGCGCCGACTAGCTGCTTCGTCGGCGCGTTGCTCGTCAGCTCCTGAGGAGTGTCGAAGGTCGACATGGCGTAGCGCGGGTAGAAGTGCTGACTGTTCGCCTGCTCCATGAACTGCCCGACGTAGTTGTCGGTCGAGAAGACGTGAGTAACACCGCGCGCGCGGAACTGAAGAACGGCGCTGGACAGGTTGGTCGTCGTACCCGTCGCGCTCACCGTGAAGTTGAACTGCGCGGTCGGCGCGTAGCCCGCCCGCGCAAGCGCGCTCGACAACACCGCGGCCGCCCGA
>DATAVE010000187.1:0-30413 GCA_036267875.1 Mycobacteriales bacterium | reverse complement strand
GCCCCTGCGGTGTAACCCTGCGGGCTGATCAAACAGGAGATTTCCTTTGCCGCTCGACGCAGCCGTCAAGCAACAGATCATCAGCGAGCACGCCACCGGCGACGGTGACACGGGCTCTCCCGAGGTCCAGATCGCGCTGCTTTCTCGGCGGATCTCCGACCTGACTGAGCACATGAAGGTGCACAAGCACGACTTCCACACCCAGCGTGGTCTGCTGCTGCTCGTCGGCCGTCGCCGCCGGATGCTGCGCTACCTGGAGAGCGTGGACGTCCAGCGCTACCGCGCACTTATCGAGCGACTCGGCTTGCGCCGCTAGCTCACCTTGATTTACCGAACCGCGCGCCAGGTCTAAGACGCGAGCCTCGGTCCTCGGTAGTGGCGGCCGGACACGGTCCGTCCGCTTCGATCGATGACCGGGCCCGTCGGACTCGCGCCTCGCGCGCCGAACCGAACGGAGAGCCCATGACGGGCACCGAAAACAGCGACACCTACAGCTCAGAGGCTGTACTCAAGAGCTCGCTCGGCGAGCGCACCATCCGCTTCGAGGCCGGCCGACTCGCCCAGCAGGCCGCCGGCTCGGTCGTCACCTACCTCGGCGACACCATGCTCCTGTCGGCAACGACGGCGTCGAAGGCGCCGAAGGAGCAGTTCGACTTCTTCCCGCTGACCGTCGACGTGGAAGAGCGTCAGTACGCCGCAGGCAAGATCCCCGGCTCGTTCTTTCGGCGCGAGGGTCGGCCGAGCGAGGACGCAATCCTCACCTGCCGGCTCACCGACCGGCCGCTTCGCCCGAGCTTCGCGAAGGGCCTTCGCAACGAGATCCAGATCGTCTCCACGATCCTCTCGCTCGACCCGGACCACCTCTATGACGTGCTGGCGATCAACGGTGCCGCTTGCTCGGTGCTGCTCGCCGGCTTGCCGTTCTCCGGTCCGGTCGCTGCAGCCCGCGTTGCGCTGATCGACGGCGAGTGGGTGCCGTTCCCGACGTTCTCCGAGCTCGAGGGCGCGGTGTTCGACATGGTCGTCGCCGGTCGCGTGGTCGAGGGTGGCGACGTCGCGATCATGATGGTCGAGGCCGAGGCCACCGTGAACACCATCGAGCTCGTTGCGGCCGGTGCGCAGGCGCCGACCGAGGAGGTCGTGGCGCAGGGCCTCGAGGCGGCCAAGCCCTTCCTCGCCGCCATCGCCGCCGCTCAGCAGCAGCTCGCCGATCAGGCTGCCAAGGAGACCCGGGAGTTCCCGGTCTTCCTGGAGTACGGCGACGATGTCCTCGAGGCCGTGACCGCCGCGGTGAGCGACGAGCTCGCCAAGGCGCTCACTATCGCCGACAAGCAGGAGCGCGAGACCGAGCTCGACCGGATCAAGGACGTCGCGAAGGAGAAGGTCGCCTCCTCCTTCGAGGGCCGCGAGAAGGAGATCGGCGGCGCATACCGCTCGCTAACCAAGAAGCTGGTCCGCCAGCGCGTGATCTCAGGCGGCGTCCGGATCGACGGGCGTGGCGTCCGCGACATCCGCTCGCTCTCGGCCGAGATCGACGTCGTGCCTCGCGTGCACGGCTCGAGCCTTTTCGAGCGCGGCGAGACGCAGATCCTCAACGTCGCGACGCTGAACATGCTGCGCATGGAGCAGATGGTCGACACGCTGTCGCCCGAAACCCGCAAGCGCTACATGCACCACTACAACTTCCCGCCGTTCTCGACTGGTGAGACGGGTCGTGTCGGTTCGCCGAAGCGGCGCGAGATCGGCCACGGCGCACTTGCCGAGCGGGCGCTGCTTCCGGTGCTGCCGAGCAAGGAGGACTTCCCGTACGCGATCCGTGCGGTGTCCGAGGCGCTCGGTTCCAACGGCTCGACGTCGATGGGCTCGGTCTGCGCCTCCACGCTGTCGCTGATGGCAGCGGGCGTGCCGCTGAAGGCTCCGGTCGCGGGCATCGCGATGGGTCTGATCAACGAGGGCGACGACTTCGTCACCCTCACGGACATCCTCGGTGCCGAGGACGCGTACGGCGACATGGACTTCAAGGTCGCCGGCACGCGCGAGTTCGTTACCGCGTTGCAGCTCGACACCAAGCTGACCGGCATCCCGGCATCTGTTCTTGCCGGCGCGCTGCAGCAGGCTCGTGACGCGCGCATGACGATCCTCGACGTGATGTCAGACGCGATCTCGGCGCCTGGCGAGATGTCGCCGTTCGCGCCGCGGATCATCACCGAGAAGATCCCGGTCGACAAGATCGGCGAGATCATCGGGCCGAAGGGCAAGATCATCAACCAGATCCAGGCCGACACCGGTGCGGATCTCACGGTCGAGGACGACGGCACGATCTACATCTCCGCTGTTGGCGGAGACGCCGCCGAGGCCGCGCTTCGTGCCATCCGCTCGATCGTGTCGCCGCAGCTGCCAGAGGTCGGCGAGCGCTACCTGGGCACCGTCGTGAAGACGACGACGTTCGGCGCGTTCATCTCGCTCACCCCGGGCAAGGATGGCCTGCTGCACATCTCGCAGATCCGCAAGCTTGCCGGTGGCAAGCGCGTGGAGAACGTCGAGGACGTGCTGGCCGTCGGCCAGAAGGTCCAGGTTGAGATCGGCGAGATCGACCCGCGCGGCAAGCTGTCGCTCGTGCCGGTGCTCGACGACGCCCAGGCCGCTGCTGCGGCTGACGCCGAGTCCGACTCCGCCGACGAATAGGACGACTGAGGGGATGCGCTAGTGCCGGTCGATCTCGCCGGACGGGCGCAGCGCCCCGGCTCGACGCAGACGCTGCTCACCTCGCCCGATGGCGGGGTGATGCGGCGCACTGTGCTGCCGGGGGGCATCCGGGTGCTCTCGGAGACGGTCCCCGGCGTACGTTCCGTGGCCTTCGGCGTCTGGATCGGCGTTGGTTCGCGGGACGAGACCGTCTCGCAGGCCGGCGCGTCGCACTACCTCGAACATTTGTTGTTCAAGGGAACGCGACGCCGCGATGCTCTGGAGATCTCGGCCGCGCTCGACGAGGTTGGCGGGGAGCTCAACGCCTTTACGGCGAAGGAGTACACCTGTTTCTACGCCCGGGTCCTCGATGTGGATGTGCCGATCGCCGTCGACGTGATCTGCGACATGGTCACCTCTTCGGTGCTGTCCTCGGCTGAGGTCGAGAACGAGCGCGGCGTGATCCTCGAAGAGATCGCAATGCACGAAGACGATCCCGGGGACTCGGTCCACGATGCCTTCGCGTCGCTGGTCTGGCCGACGGACGCTCTCGGCCGTCCGGTGCTCGGTTCGGTCGAGTCGATCGAGGCGATCAGCCGCAATGCGATCGCGGGTTACTACCGGCGTCGTTACCGACCGGAGCAGCTGGTGATCACCGCGGCCGGAAACGTCGACCACGCGCAGCTCGTTCGGCTGGTCAAGAAGGCGTTTGCCGACGTTCCGATCGACGACAGCGCCGTTCCCTCGGCTCCTCGGGTCGCCCGGCGAGCCCCGGCGTTCACGGTCGCCTCATCGACGCACCACCGCCCGACCGAGCAGGCAAACCTGGTGCTCGGGTGCGCTGGTCTGACCAGGGGAGACGATCGGCGCTTCGCTCTCGGGGTGCTCAACACGGCGGTCGGCGGGGGCATGTCATCGCGGCTGTTTCAGTCGGTGCGAGAGCGCCACGGCCTCGCCTACTCCGTCTACTCCTTCGCCTCGCACTATGCCGATGCGGGGATGTTCGGGGTCTACGCCGGCTGTCACCCCAAGCGGGTGGCGCAGGTGCTCGACCTGTGTCGCGAGGAGCTTGCGCTCGTCGCGGGTGGCGCGCTGTCGGCAGCTGAGCTCGAACGCGGCCGTGGTCAGATGCGGGGCGGCTTCGTGCTCGGACTCGAGGACACCGGCTCGCGGATGAGCCGGCTCGGAAAGAGCGAGCTGGTCTACGGCGAGCTGATGACCGTAGACGAGGTGATCGCGGCCGTCGATGCGGTGACGCTCGACGACGTTCAAGAGGTGGCAGCAGACTTGTTCACCCGCCCCATGTCGCTTGCGGTAATCGGCCCGTACGACAAGGGCAAGGTGTTCGCCGCATGATCAAGGTCGGGGTGCTAGGAGCCAACGGCCGGATGGGCGCCGAGGTCTGTCGCGCCGTGTCAGCTGCGGACGACCTGGAGCTGGTCGCGCAGGTCGACGTCGGTGACACGAGAGATCCGCTGTCGGCCGCGGAGGTTGTCGTCGACTTCACGACCCCCGGCGCCGTCATGGACAACATCGCTTGGTGCATCGGCCAGGGTCTGCACTGCGTCGTCGGAACGACTGGCTTCGATGATGCTCGACTCGACACCCTGCGCGCGCAGCTCGCAGAGACCCCCAACGTCGGTGTCTTGGTGGCACCGAACTTCGGAATCGCGGCGGTCCTGATGATGCGCTTCGCCGCGATCGCTGCGCCGTACTTCGACTCGGTCGAGATCATCGAGCTGCACCACCCCAACAAGATCGATGCCCCGAGCGGCACCGCCCGCCGGACGGCCGAGCTCATCGCCGCCGCGCGCGAGGGCAAACGCTCGCCGGACGCGACGACGCAAGAGATCCCCGGCGCTCGCGGTGCCGACGTGAACGACGTGCGGATCCATGCCGTTCGTCTAGCCGGGCTCGTCGCACATCAAGAGGTGCTGCTCGGTGGCGACGGCGAGACGCTGACGATCCGTCATGACTCGCTGTCGCGGGAGTCCTTCATGCCGGGTGTCCTGCTTGCCGTGCGCGACGTCGCAAGTCACCCCGGCCTGACGGTCGGGATCGACTCCCTACTTGGCCTCGAGTAGCTCCACCAGCGCCCGACCAAGGCGCTCGTAGTCAGACGGCTCGTTGTAGATCTGTCCGCACACCCGGGCCCAGCTCGAGCCGTGCAGCGGCATCAGCGAGAGCTCGATCCGGTACTGCTCGGCCAGCGACTTCTCTATCTGCCGTGCGGTGTCCGCGGAGAGCGTCGCGGGTAGCTCGACGATCCGCATCGCGGCGGTGAAGTCACCGGAGATTGCAACCTCGGTGCCGAGCGCCTTGGCGACTCGTCCGGCGCCGTCGTCCACGCTCTCGCGCTGTCGACGTCGTACGTCGTCCCAGCCCCCGCTGCGCTCCCAGAACTCGAGCGCTGCTGGGACGGCGAGAATGGTGACCGGATCGAAGGTGCCGGTCCAGTCGAAGGCCTCGTGCAGCGAGCCGGTGAAACCGTGTGATGCCGACATCGGGCGGATCGCGTTGTGCCACTGCGGCGCGACGTGCAGGAAGGCCGCGGCCCGGGGCGAGTTGATCCACTTGTGCAGGTTGCCGACCCAGAAGTCCGCGCCGGTTGCCGTGAGGTCGACGTCGATCTGGCCAGGGCAGTGGGCCGCATCGACAAGGACCGGTACGCCGCATTCGTGCGCTGCCTCGACGATCTCGCGGACCGGGAACACGAAGCCCGAAAGCGACGCGATGCCATCGACGATGAGCAGCTTGGTCCGCGGGGTGATCCGATCGAGGATCGCGGTCACCACGTCGTCGTTGGAGGCCACGTCGAGTGGGACGTGCGCGACGACCGACGTCGTACCTCGCTCGGCTGCCGCGCGCTCCATCTGGGTGATGACCGCGCCGTAGCGATGATCGGTCGTGAGGAGCTCGTCGCCGGCCTCGAAACCGGGCGACAACGAAGAGATGACTGTCTGCGTCCCGGATGTCGCGTTGGCCACGAACACCGCACCGGACGGGTCGGCGTGCAGCAGTTGCGAAAGCTGCAGGCGTACATCGTCGAGCTGGCCCTGAAGGCGTCGGATCAGCAGGTCGGCCGGATCGCGCTCCATCTGCAACCGCAACTCGGTAGCGGCCTCCCACACCGAGCGGGGTAGTGCGCCGAAGGCGCCGTGGTTGAGGTAGGCGACCTCAGGGTCGAGCAGCCACTCGGCGACGTCACTCACCACAGGATCGTGTCGCAGATCTTGCGTCGAGCCGAACGTTTTAGGTGTCTCAGACCTCGAGAGGCCCAAAACGTTGGGCTCGGCGAGCGTTAGCCGTTGGCGAGGGCAATCAGTAGGGCCGCGATGATCAGGAGCACACCAGCGATCCGGGCCGCCCGAATAGTGGTGGCGGTGCGGTCCGCCGGCATAGCACCGCGGTAGGCCCGCGCGATCCGGATGAGTCCGCCTGGCCACGCGATGGCGAGTACGCCGATCACGGCGATGACCAGAGCCAGGATCATGAGGCGAAGTCCAGCACTGCGTGGCGGTCAGGTCCAGCGGTGCTACGGCTTGTGGCCGACGGCGGCGACGAGGGTCGGCGTGATGACGCGCCAGGTGCCCTCGTGGTCGCCCGATCGCAGCGGCTCGACGAAACGAGTGTCGAGGTCGACGGCTAGGACGTGGCCGCTCGGCGCGACCCGGTCCGCCAGCCAGCTGACAACGGAGCCGCCAGCAGAGTTTGCGCGCCGGTGTCCCAGATCGCCTCGATACCGGCAAGTCGCTCGCGTTCCTGCTCCCAGCCCTGGTCGTAGACGTAGGTGGGGTCCGACGTGCGCGCACCTTAGCGCCCCGGAGATGTTCGTCACCAGCGCAATCGCTGAACGATGCGCGAGCCGATCGCGGCCTCACAATCGAAGCGTGATCGATGTCGACGAGGACACCTTCGGCAAACTCGTCGAGCTGGCACTAGATGGCATTCCGGCCGGGCTCCGTCGCGAGATGAGCAACATTGCGATCGCTGTCGAGGACCTCGGCGCCTCGCCCAACCTGCTCGGCCTCTACCACGGCATTCCGCTGACGCAACGTACGACGCAGTACGCCGGGGTCATGCCGGATCGGATCACGATCTACCGCCTTCCGATCCTCCGGCGTTGCCAGACACTCGACGACGTCGTCCGGCAGGTCCGGATCACCGTCGTTCACGAGGTCGCCCACCATTTCGGGATCGGTGATGCGCGGCTGCACGAGCTTGGCTGGGCCTAGCAGCCCAAAGGTCAGGACGCGGTAGTCGCGTGCTTCGGCTCGTAGCTGGTGAGGTCGATGTGCTGCGGGGTACCGGCACGGCCCAGCTCGACGACGAGCGTCGAGGCGGCAGCGCCTAGCCCAAGCGCCCCGATCATCGCGAGCGGCCCGCGATGCGACTTGCGACGGATCGCGTCGATCGAGATCGGGCCGGGCCCGCCATCGACGATTGCAAGCAGTGCCGCGATCAGGACGGCGTTGTACTCCCAGCCACGGTTGGTGATCCACGGCCCGTTCTTGCCGTGAACCGTCCGGATCGCGGTGATCATCGTTCCGATCAGTGATGCAGCGGCGAGCGGGGTCGCGGCGCCCAGCACGAGCATCGCGCCTCCGGCTGTCTCGGTCAGAGCGGCGGCGTAGGCATTCGGCAAACCGGGTTTCATGCCGATCTCGTCCATCATCTTGGCGGTGTCATCGATGCCCGGGCCGTCGAAGGCACCCTCCAGCTTCTGCAGGCCATGGCCGACGAACAGACCGCCGATCACGAGTCGTGCCGCGAGGCGTCCAGTGTTCATGTCGTACGTCATTCCCGTCGCAGCGCCGAGGTAACGTTTTCGCCATGCCGGACACCCAGTACGAGGACTTGCTTCGGCACGTTCTCGCGACTGGCACGCACAAGTCCGACCGCACCGGGACCGGCACGCGCAGCGTGTTCGGTCACCAGCTTCGCTACGACCTCTCGGCGGGCTTCCCGCTCATTACGACGAAGCGGGTGCACTTCAAGTCGATCGCGATCGAGCTGCTGTGGTTCCTCCGCGGTGAGGGCAACGTCAAATGGTTGCAAGAGAACGGCGTCACGATCTGGGACGAGTGGGCTGACGCCAACGGCGATCTCGGTCCGGTCTATGGCGTGCAGTGGCGGTCGTGGCCGACGCCCGACGGCGGAGCGATCGACCAGATCAGCCAGGTCCTCGAAACGCTGAAGCGCGACCCCGACTCACGTCGGATGATCGTGTCGGCGTGGAACGTCGGGCTGATCGCCGAGATGGCGTTGCCGCCATGCCATGCCATGTTCCAGTTCTACGTCGCAGACGGGCGGCTCTCGCTGCAGATCTATCAGCGCAGCGCAGACCTGTTCCTCGGCGTGCCCTTCAACATTGCCAGCTACGCGTTGCTCGTCCATCTCATCGCGCAGCAGTCGGACCTGACCGTCGGGGATCTGGTGTGGACCGGTGGCGACTGCCACATCTACGACAACCACCACGAGCAGGTCACCGAGCAGCTGTCTCGCACCGCGTTGGCGTTCCCCGCGCTCGAGGTACGACGTGCGCCGTCGCTGTTCGACTACACCTACGAAGACCTCGAGGTCGTCGGCTACGAGCATCACCCCGCCATCAGCGCCCCCGTCGCCGTTTGATCGGGCTGATCTGGGCGCAGGCCGACGGCGGGGTGATCGGCAATGCGGGCGGAATCCCGTGGCGGCTACCCGAAGACCAGGCGCGCTTCAAGGAGCTGACCATCGGCGCAACCGTGCTGATGGGTCGGCTGACGTGGGAGTCGCTACCGGCCGCAGTGCGTCCGCTACCCGGGCGACGCAACGTCGTCCTGACTTCCGACGCGCAGTGGAGGGCCGACGGCGCCGAGCGAGTCGACTCGATGCAGACAGCGAGGGACCTGGCCTCCGGGGACCTATGGGTGATCGGCGGCGCCGCTGTCTACGCCGCCGCTCTACCGCTTGCTGACCGCGTCGAGGTGACCTACGTCGAGCTGTCGTGTGACGGCGATGTGCGCGCGCCCGTGCTCGATGCCGAGTGGCAGCTGACCATCGACGGGGATTGGCGGACCTCGACGACCGGCCTACGCTTCAAATGCACGACGTACGAACGAGCCGCCGCGATACCGTCAACGGCATGACGGCCCCGTTCGGCACCCTCCTGACCGCGATGGTCACCCCGTTCACGGCCGACGGCGCGCTGGATCTCGATGCCGCTGCGCGCCTGGCCACCAACCTGGTCGATGCCGGCAACGACGGTCTGGTAATCAGCGGTACGACGGGGGAGTCGCCCACCACCTCGGACGAGGAGCAGGATCGGCTGCTGCGGGCCGTCGTCGAGGCGGTCGGCGATCGTGCGCACATCGTCGCCGGCGTCGGCACCAACGACACCGCACACACCGTCGAGCTTGCGCGCCACGCCGAGAAGGCCGGTGCGGCGGCCGTCTTGGTGGTCACGCCTTATTACTCGAAGCCTCCGCAGGCCGGCCTGCTCGCCCACTTCACGACGGTGGCCGACGCGACCGAGCTGCCGTCGATGCTTTACGACATCCCCGGCCGCAGTGGCGTGCCGATCGCGACCGAGACGATCCTGCGGCTCGCCGAGCATCCCCGTGTCGTCGCGGTGAAGGACGCGAAGGGTGACCTGCCTGCCTCGACCGAGGTCATCGCCAAGACGGACCTCGCCTACTACTCAGGTGACGACGTGCTCAACCTCCCGCTGCTGGCGGTCGGAGCTGTCGGCATGGTCAGCGTCGCGTCGCATGTCTGTAGCCCGCAGCTTGTCGCACTTGTTGCAGCCGTCGGGCGAGGCGACCTCTCCGAGGCAAGGCGACTCAACGCGGAGGTCTGGCCCGCGATTCTCGGGATCATGACCCGTACCCAGGGGGCGATCATGGCCAAAGCCGCGCTCGAGCTGCTCGGCGTGCTGGCGAACCGTACGACGCGACAGCCACTCATCGACGCAACACCTGAGCAGGTCGAGCTGCTGCGGTCCGACCTGCGCGCCGCCGGTCTGGACCTCTGACCACCTTGTCGCACCCGCATCCGCAGCTAGGTCCGCCGCCACCGCTCGCCGACCACGGGCTGCGCATCGTCGCCCTCGGTGGGATCGGCGAGATCGGTCGCAACATGACCGTCTTCGAGCATGCCGGGCGGCTATTGGTCGTCGACTGCGGCGTGCTGTTCCCGGAGACCGAGCAGCCCGGGATCGACCTGATCCTCCCGGACTTCTCCTATCTGCGCGACCGGTGGGACGACCTCGACGCCATCGTGTTGACCCATGGTCACGAGGACCACATCGGTGCTGTGCCGTACCTGCTTCGCGAGAAGCCGGACGTGCCGCTGATCGGCTCCCGGCTGACCCTGGCCCTCGTCGAAGGCAAGCTTCGTGAGCACCGCATCGACCCGCTGACACTCGAGGTGCGTGAGGGCCAGACCGAGCGGCTCGGTCCGTTCGAGTGCGAGTTCTTCGCGGTTAACCACTCGATCCCCGACGCGCTCGGCGTCGCGATCCGCACGGCTGCCGGGACAGTCCTGCACACCGGCGACTTCAAGATGGACCAGCTGCCACTCGATGGCCGCATCACCGACCTCGGCGGGTGGGCACGGCTCGGCGCCGAGGGCGTCGACCTGCTGATGAGCGACTCGACCAACGCCGAGGTACCAGGCTTCGTCACCGCAGAGCGGGAGATCGGCCCGGTCCTCGATGATGTGTTCCGCGGCGCGAAGCGACGGATCATCGTCGCCTGCTTCGCCTCACACGTGCATCGGGTTCAGCAGGTACTCGATGCCGCCGCCGCGCATCACCGGAGAGTGGCATTCATCGGCCGCTCGATGGTTCGCAACATGGGGATTGCGCGCGACCTTGGCTACCTCGAGGTCCCGCCCGGTCTGATCGCGGACATGAAGGAGATCGACGAGCTGCCGCCGGAGCAGGTACTGCTCATCTCGACCGGCTCGCAGGGCGAGCCGATGTCGGCGTTGTCCCGGATGGCCAACCGCGACCACCAGCAGATCCGAATCGAAGAGGGCGACACCGTCGTACTCGCTTCCTCACTCGTGCCCGGCAACGAAAGCGCCGTCTTCCGGGTGATCAACGGCCTCAACCGGCTAGGCGCCCACGTCATCTCGAAGGAGACGGCGATGGTGCACGTCTCCGGCCACGCCCCGGCGGGCGAGCTGCTCTACGTGTTGAACATGACCCGGCCGTCCAACGTCATGCCGATCCACGGCGAGTGGCGGCATCTTCGGGCGCACGCCGAGCTTGCCGTCGCCAGTGGCGTACCCCGCTCCAACGTCGTACTCGCCGAGGATGGCGTCGTCGTCGATCTTGTCGACGGCCGTGCCTCGATCGTCGGCGCGATCCCAGCCGGCTACGTCTACGTCGATGGTCGTGGCGTCGGCGACGTCGGCGAGCAGTCTCTGAAGGATCGGCTGGTCCTGGGCGGCGACGGCTTCGTCACGATCGTCGTCGTCGTCGACTCGGTGACCGGCAAGGTCGCCGCACCGGCAGAGATCTTCGCCCGCGGATTCTCAGAGGATCCTGCGGCCTTCGATGGCGTCGTGCCGCTCGTCGAGGAGTCGCTGGCATCCGCCGGTCGAGAGGGCGCAACCGACCGCCACGAGCTGCAGCAGCGGGTACGCCGGGTGGTCGGCAAGTGGGTCAGTGACACCTACCGCCGCCGTCCGATGATCATCCCGGTGGTTTTGGAGGTCTAGACGCCGGATTTGCGCACCCGCGTGGCTCATGTGACGTGTGTGACGCAGGGGTTATTGTCGGCGGATGGCTACCAAGGCGCCAGCGCGCCCGCGCTCGGGTTCCGCTGCGCGCAAGCCCGCAAGCTCCACCCGCTCGCGTCCGTCGACTGCGCGTCGCGCCCCTGGGCGCGGTTCTCACAGGGCTCCGGCTCGTAGGCCAGCTCGCAGGCCGGCGCAGCCCGGGCTGACCGTCAGGCTGTTTCGCGCGATCGGCCGCCTCCTTGCCGGCATCTGGATGCTCGTTGCTCGCGGAGTCGGCGGGACCGCCCGAAGTGTGGGTGGCGGCGCTCGAGACCTCGACTCGGCGCATCGCCGTGACGGTGCCGGCCTGGCGGCGCTTGCGATCGCACTTGTGGTCGCCGTTGGCGCCTGGGCAGATGCCGCGGGTCCTGCCGGTCATGATCTGACTGTCGGGCTACGCACCCTCATCGGCTCGGGCGTGATGTTGCTGCCCGTCGCGCTAGCCGTCGGCGCCTGGCGTCTGCTGCGCCGACCGGCTCCTGAGGGCACCCCGCGCGGCAGAGTCGTCATCGGCTGGATTGCAACTGCCGCGGGCGTGCTCGGCATCCTCGATCTCGCTCACGGCGACCCCTCCAAGGAGGGCGCGCGCCGTGCCGCTGGCGGGCTGGTGGGGGTGCTGGCGGGTTCACCACTTGCCGCCGCAGTCACTTCCTACCTCGCCATGCCGCTGCTGGGACTCGTCGCGATCTTCGGGATGTTGGTCGTCACCGGCACCCCGCTGCACGCGGTGCCTGATCGGCTGCGCGGCCTTCGCCGGCGCGGCGAGGATGACCACGAGGTGATCGACCTCGATGCCGGAACCCAGGTCACGGAGCCGCTCAAGCGCGGCAACAAGCGGCACGCCTCGGTGGCATCCACCGACGAGGACGCGCCGTTCGCCGCCTCACCGGTGCTGTCCGAAGACAAGCCCAAGCCGGTCGACGGCGAGCCGACTCAGGTCATCACGCTGCCAGACGTGCTGGACAGCCGTCCGGCGAGCGAAGCCGTCACCGGTCCGCTGCCGACCGCCGCGTCGCGCGCGTCGACCTCGGCGAAGCCGGCGCAGCTAAAGCTTGGTGACGGGGTCTACCAACTGCCGGACTCCGGCATTCTGCGCGAGGGCACGGCGCCGAAGGCTCGGAGCAAGGTCAACGACGCGGTGATCGAAGCGCTCACCCAGGTGCTTTCCGAGTTCGCAGTCGACGCGACGGTAGTCGGCTTCAGTCGAGGACCGACCGTCACGAGGTACGAGGTCGAGCTCGGCCAGGCCGTGAAGGTCGAGCGGATCAAGGCGCTGCTCCGCAACATCGCCTATGCCGTGAAGAGCCCCGACGTTCGGATCATCGACGTCATCCCCGGCAAGTCGGCGATCGGCATCGAGATCCCGAACACCGACCGCGAGACGGTCAGTCTCGGTGACGTGCTTCGCTCGCCGGTCGTGACGCGGGACCACCATCCACTTGTCGTCGCGCTCGGAAAGGACGTCGAGGGTCGGTTCATTGCGGCAAACCTCGCGAAGATGCCGCACATGCTGATTGCCGGTGCGACCGGCGCAGGCAAGAGCACCTGCATCAACTCGCTGATTGCGTCGATCCTGGTCCGCTCGACCCCGGACGAGGTTCGGCTCGTGCTGATCGACCCGAAGCGCGTAGAGCTTTCGACCTACCAGGGCATTCCGCACCTGATCACGCCGATCATCACCAACCCGAAGAAGGCCGCTGAGGCGCTTGCCTGGGTGGTGCGCGAGATGGAGCTCCGCTACGACGACATGGAGTCGGCCGGGGTCCGCCACATCGATGACTTCAACACCAAGGTGCGTAGCGGGAAGCTGGTTCCTCCGCCCGGCAGCGACCGGTCCTACTCGGCGTACCCGTATCTGCTGGTAATCGTCGACGAGCTTGCCGACCTGATGATGGTGGCGCCGCGCGATGTCGAGGAGTCCGTCGTACGGATCACCCAGCTGGCGCGCGCGGCAGGCATCCACCTCGTCCTGGCCACGCAGCGGCCGAGCGTCGACGTCGTCACCGGCCTGATCAAGGCCAACGTTCCGAGCCGGCTGGCGTTTGCCACCGCCAGCCTCACCGACTCCCGCGTCATCCTGGACCAGCCAGGTGCCGAGAAGCTGGTTGGCGGCGGTGACGCGCTGTTCCTGCCTATGGGGGAGAGCAAGCCGATGCGCCTGCAGGGCGCCTACGTCTCTGACGCCGAGATCGAGGCCGTCGTCGCGCACTGCAAGAAGCAGATGGCGCCGGTCTATCGCGACGACATCCTGGAGAACGCCGCACCCAAGCGCGACGTCGATGGTGACATCGGAGACGACCTCAACCTGCTGTGCCAGGCGATCGAGCTCGTGGTCACCACGCAGTTCGGCTCCACTTCGATGCTGCAGCGCAAGCTCCGTGTCGGATTCGCCAAGGCGGGACGGCTGATGGACCTGATGGAGAGCAGGGGCGTCGTGGGCCCGAGCGAGGGGTCGAAGGCACGTGATGTGCTGGTTCGGCCGGACGATCTCGACAGCATTCTGACTACTTTGCGTGGGGTTTGAGCCGGACCTAGACTTTCTGCTACGTCCCACTGTCAACGAAGGCCGGTCTTTCGTGTCCGTCGGCGAAACCCTGTCGAGCGCCCGACGCGCTTGCGGGCTGTCCTTGGACGATGTCGCTGCTGACACTCGGATCCGCGCGTCGCTGATCGCGGCGATCGAGCGCGACGACTTCGAGCCGTGCGGCGGCGCGGTATACGCGCGCGGCCACCTGCGAAGCATCGCCCGGGTGCTCCGCCTCGATGCGGGCCCGATCGTGGCGGAGTTCGACGCCACTCATGACTCAGAGTTGCCGCCGGTCGCGACGAGCGTCTCGCCGCAGCCCACCGATACCGATCTGCTGGCCCGGACCCAACATCGCGGTCGTCCGAACTGGACTGCCGCGATGGGCATCACCTTGGCGGTGGTCTGCGTCCTCGCGCTCGTCGGGCTGATCCTCAGCAACTCCGGTGGCGGCAAGAAGTCGCCGAGCACGAACACTGCGCAGTCGCAGAATCCGGTGGTGCCGCAGGACAGCACTCCCGCGACCCCGCCGCCGACGACCGTGGCCGAGATCCCGTCGACCAAGGCAACCATGGTTGTCCGCGTTCTGGAATCGCCGACCTGGCTCGAGATCACTACCCGCAACGGCTCGCAGGTGCTCTTCGAGGACACCCTGCCGGCCGGATCGCACAAGCTCTTCACCGCCGCCGGCGGGCTCGGCTATGTCATCGGAAACGCCCCCGCCGTCGATCTGGTCGTCAACGGTCACGACGTCGGAACGCCGCCGTCGTCTGGCAGCGTCGCCCGCGGGAGCATCCAGCCCGGATCGGACACCATCCAACCGGCCTAGGCACGAATCCGTCGATGGCTAGGCTGGATCGGTGCCCCGCTCAGTCGCTCTCGTCACTCTGGGCTGCGGCCGTAACGAAGTCGATTCCGAAGAGCTCGCCGCTCGACTCGAGCAGGGTGGCTGGCAGCTCACCGAAGACGTGGATGCCGCGGACGCGGTCATGGTCAACACCTGTGGCTTCATCGAGGCCGCGAAGCGCGACAGCATCGAGACGCTGCTCGACGCAGCTGACGGCGGTCGGCCAGTCGTCGCCGTGGGCTGCCTGGCCGAGCGCTATGGCGCCGGGCTCGCCGGCGAGCTGCCCGAAGTCGCGGTCCTCAGCTTCGACGACTACACCAACATCTCCGAGCGGCTCGACGATGTCGTCGCTGGTCGTCCGCTCACGGCGCACGAACCGCGCGACCGTCGCACGCTCCTCCCACTGACTCCGGCTGAGCGGCCAAGTGGCTCGATCGACATCGGCATCCCGGGCCATGCCGGCGGCCCGAAGGCCGTCGTCCGTCGCAGGTTGTCCGGCGATCCGGTTGCGCCGCTGAAGCTCGCGTCCGGCTGCGATCGTCGCTGCGCGTTCTGCGCGATTCCGTCGTTTCGTGGCGCCTTCGTCTCGCGCGCGCCGGACGACGTCGTTGCTGAGGCGCAGTGGCTGGCAGACCACGGAGCGCGCGAGCTGTTCCTCGTCAGTGAGAACTCCACGTCGTACGGCAAGGACCTCGGCGACCTCCAGGCTCTCGAGAAGCTGCTGCCGCGACTCGCTTCGGTGCCAGGGGTGCTTCGCGTGCGGCTCTCCTATCTGCAGCCGGCGGAGGTACGCCCAACGCTGCTCGATGCGATTGCAGAGACCGAGGGTGTCGCGTCGTACTTCGACGTGTCGTTCCAGCATTCGAGTGAGCCGCTGCTTCGCCGGATGCGCCGGTTCGGCGGCACCGAGCGCTTCATCGATCTGATCGAGGCGATTCGGCTGCGCGCGCCGTTGGCAGGCATCCGCAGCAATGTCATCGTCGGCTTTCCCGGCGAGACCGAGGAAGACGTCGCGGAGCTCGAGGTCTTCCTGAGTGAAGCCGGACTTGATGCGATCGGCGTCTTCGGCTACTCCGACGAGGACGGGACCGAAGCCGCCGGGCTGCCCGACAAGATCTCGGCCGACTTGGTTGCCGAACGCGTCGCGCGGGTGAGCGGGCTGGCCGAGGAGCTCACCTCGCAGCGCGCCGAAGACCGCGTCGGTGACACCTTGCAGGTGCTGGTCGAGTCGATCGACGATGCCGGCGCCGAAGGTCGCGCCGAGCATCAGGCACCCGAGGTCGACGGGTCGGTCACCATTCTCGGGCTTCGCGGCGCGGAGGTCGGATCGATCGTCTCGGTTGTCGCTGTTGGCTCGGACGGGGTCGATCTGATCGCCGAGCCGCTGATCTCTGAGATGCAGTGAGCGGGACGCTCCCGCCGGGCATTCCACGGCTGCATCCGCCGCAGCCCAAGCCCGACCAGATGGGCGATCCGGTCAGCGGCGCGCCGATCTGGAACATCGCCAACATCCTCACCGGAGTTCGGCTCCTGCTCATCCCCCTATTCGTCGTCTTCCTGGTCGGGCACGGTGGTCACTCGACCGGATGGCGTGAATGGGCGTTCGTCGCCTTTGCAACTGCTTGCGTCACCGATCTGGTTGACGGGGATCTTGCGCGACGACGCAACCTCGTCACCGATCTCGGCAAGATCGCAGATCCGATTGCCGACAAGGCGCTCACCGGTGCTGCGTTGCTCGGGCTCTGTGCGCTGGGCGACCTGCCGTGGTGGGTTGCGGTTGTGGTGCTGGTCCGCGAGCTCGGCATCACCGTGCTCCGCGTCGTAGTGATTCGCCACGGGGTGATCCCAGCCAGTCGAGGCGGCAAGGCCAAGACCCTCGTGCAGAACATCGCGATCGGCTTCTACGTCCTCCCGCTTCACGGAGTGTGGGCATCTGCGCGGTTTTGGGTGATGGGACTCGCCCTCGTCCTGACGGTTGCCACCGGCATCGACTACATCTCGAAGGCAGTACGCCTTCGGCGTACCAGTGCGAGGGCGGCATGGAAGCGGCTGCGGCAGAACTAAACGCACTCGCCGCGGCCGCGCTCGAGCTGCTCGGCGAGCGGGGCGAGACCCTCGCAACTGCCGAGTCGCTCACCGGTGGACTCGTCGGCGCGGTGATCACCGCGGTGCCGGGTGCCTCTGCGTCGTATCGCGGTGGGGTCATCAGCTACGCGACTGAACTCAAGCACGAGTTGCTCGGCGTGCCGGCTGCGTTGTTGGCAGACCGCGGTGCGGTCGACCCGAAGGTCGCGGGCGCGATGGCCGAGGGTGTGCGCGCCCGGCTTGGCGCGACGTGGGGGCTGGCGTTTACCGGAGTCGCCGGACCTGAGCCGCAGGACGGCAAGCAGGTCGGGACCGTCTATGTCGCGATCGCGGGCCCCGCTGCGACGTCAGTCGTGTCGCTCCTGCTGTCAGGCGAGCGGGATGTGATCAGAGTGGCGGCATGTCGAGAGGGGTTGCACGTTCTTAACGCACGGCTTGCCGACGGCGAGTAACTTTGATGGATGGTCCTGCTGCGTCGTCTGCTCGGCGATGTTCTTCGCCGTCACCGCATCCGTCAGTCACGCACGCTGCGTGATGTCAGTACATCGGCCGGCGTCTCCCTCGGTTACCTCTCCGAGGTCGAGCGCGGTCGCAAGGAGGCTTCGAGCGAGCTGCTCGCGGCGATCTGTGGAGCACTCGAGGTGAGCCTGTCCGACGTACTCCGCGAGGTCAGCGAGGACCTGGCTCGCGAGGAGCGTCGCGTCCGGCTCGCACCGGTCGGCTTCGCCGCTACGGCGGTGCCTCGGTCGCCGATGGGCTTGCCGGTGCCGCAGGTATCGGTCCGGCCGGTTGCCGGCATTCCGGCGCATCACCCCGCGCGACCGCAGACCGAGCCGGCCGTCCCGGTGGCGAGTCTCGGATTCGGCGTCAAGCACATCGTCGCGGCGTAGTCCTCGACGCTGTCCATGGCTTCACCTCATTTCGCATCTGCGGCGCCCGTTCGTGAGGCCGGCGTGCATTCGCGTGCCGGCAATGCGATGGCGCGTACCCGAGCCGCGGTGCTCGATGGCGCCTCACGCGCTGTCGAGAAGCACGGTGCCCGCAAGGCGACGATGGCCGACATCGCCTCGCTCGCCGGAATCGCAAAGGGCACGCTCTACAACCACTTCCGCGCCAAGGAGGCGGTCTACGAGGCCGCTATCGATGCCGGGATTCGCAGTCTTGCCGCCGAGTGTGGAATGGCCGCGCGTGAGGACCTCGCCGAGGCGCTCGCGCTGGCTGCGGAACGGATCGGCGCACACCCTGCGCTTCGCCGGATCGCGGCCGACGAGCCCGCGACGCTCGCCGTACTCATGACGCCGAGCGACCACGCGCTCTGGCGGCTTGCCCGGTCGACGGTTCGTGACGTGCTTATCGCTTCGGGGGCGGCTACGAGCAACGCCGGCATCGATACCGCGCTGCGCTGGCTGGTCAGCTTCGTCGCCTCACCCGCGAGCGACGCGACGGCTCAGGCATCGATCGTTGCGGCAGGCATCACAGCCGGCCCCGCCTGACGCAGCCGACGAACATCCGCGGCAGAGCAGACCCAGCGATCTCGTCCGGTTCGAAGTAGCACACCAAGTCGCTCTCGAATCGGACAGCCGGAACATAACGGCATCACCAACCGGACTTCATGTGCTACTTCGAGCCGAGGGCGTTACCCAGAGTCCTACCTGCAACACTCCTGTCTAACGACTCGCGGGCTGACAGGTCGGACACCAGAACGTCACTCGCTCGCGTCCCTGGTCACCCTGGATCCGGCGACTGACCGCAGTGCCGCAGCGTCGGCATGGCCGTCCGGCACGGCCGTAGACCCAGGTCTGCTCGCCGGGGCGACGAACGCCGGTGGTGACGCGGGTTTCGCGATCTCGGTTGGCGACCATCAGCCGCCGAGCCAGGTCGACCATCTTGGAGAGGTCGGCCACGTTGCCGGTTCGCGTCCACGGGTCGACGCCGGATAGAAACAGGACCTCGGACTTGTAGACGTTGCCGATGCCGGCGAGATTGCGCTGGTCGAGCAGTGCGTCGGCGATCCCGACGTCGGGCATCGCCTCGAGTCGACGCAATGCCTCGGTGGCGTCGAACTCGGAGTCGAGCAGGTCAGGGCCGAGATGCCCGACGACCGCCGGCTCGTCCACCGTCTCGACGAGGTCGATGACCGGGATCCGATAGCCCACCGCCGTACGTCGTTCGGTTCCGAGCACGATGCGAATCTCGTGCGCAGGACCACCGCTCCAGCGTTCTCCGGCGTTGAATACGCGCCAGCTGCCGTCCATCTCCAAGTGTGTATGCAGCGTCAGACCGCCATCGATTCGGGTGAGCAGATGCTTCCCTCGCGGCACGACCTCGAGGACCTGGCGTCCGGTGAGATCCGCCGTCGCCAGGCGCGGGACGCGGAAGTCCGACACGGTGATGACGTCGCCGGCGAGCGCATCATGCATCCGCTTCGCGGCACGCCAGACGGTGTCTCCCTCAGGCACAGTCGCCTTCAGGCACGCAGCCGTAGCCCGCGCGGAGTCGGTCGGAACCCTGCGGTCTGAAGTGCTTCGGCGAGCGGGGTGTCGAGGACCGAGCTGCCATCTGCCCGCTCGACGGCGAGCTTGCCGAGCATCCCATCACGCACGGCAAGTGCAAGGGCGTCGGCGGCGGGTTGGATCACTTCGGGATCGTCAGACCAGGACAGCAGCGACTTGCCGCCCCGCTCGACGTACAGACACAACTCGCCGTCGACCAGTACGGCGAGGGCTCCCGCTTTGCGGCCGGGGCGGTGTCCGCCTTCGTGGTCCGGCCATCGCAGTGCCGCGCCATAGGCATTGGCCGGGTCGGTCGCTGCGAGGACGAGCGCGCCTGATGAGCCGAGGCTGCGCATCCGGTCGACCGCCGCAGGGATTGCGAACTGCGCGCCGCCAAGGCCCTCGACGAAGTAGCCGCGGCGACAGCGTCCGGTGTCCTCGAAGGCCTTGAGCACGGGGTACGCCGCGGCGAAGCCACCACTCGTGCGTTCGGCGACGACGGCGCCGCGGGTCACGATTCCGTGGCGGTCGAGCAATGCCTCAGCCAGCGCATGGCTGCGCCGGGTTGGGTCGGTGTCACGCGCGCCGAGGAGCGACCAGCGTCCGACGGTCGTCGGAGCCGCGATCCGCGGCATGGCCCGGTGGGTTCGGACCGGCCGGGCACTGCTGCGCCGGGTTGCCGGACCGGAGAGCGCGGCCCGCAGCGGAGCGAGCGTGTCATTGGTCGCGTGACCGCTCCAGACCAGGTCCCACAGAGCGGTGGTCAACGCCTTGTGGTCGAGATCGGGCAACCGGGCTGCGATGTCACGAAAGAACAGCGCACCACCCGAGGCGAGCAGGTCGAGGACCTGGCGTGCGTCGTCGCCGACCGCGCTGTCGTCGGCGATCGGCAACAGCAGGGGCGCGGTCTCGGCGAGAGCGATGCTGACCCACCCGTCGCCACCCGGAAGTCCGCCCTGCCCTGCCCACACGACGTCGCCGCGGGCCGTCAGCTCGTCAAGCATCGCGGGCGAATAGTCGCTCACCCGGCCAGCCAGGATCACCTGTTCGAGGGCCGATGCCGGGACGGCGACGCCACCGAGCTGCTCGATTGCTCGCGCCAGCGCGTCCAGACCGCGAGCGGAGTGTGGGCCGACTCCCTGCCAGGCCGGAAGGAACCTCGCAAGGGCAGCTTGCGGCACCGCCTCGATCTCGCCGCGCAGCTTCGCCATGGATCGACGGCGCAAGGTGCGCAACACATCCGGGTCGCACCACTCGGTGCCAAGTCCACCCGGCCGGAACTCGCCTCGGACAACGCGTCCAACCGCAAGCAGCCGTGACAGCTCGCTGTGCACGACGGCGGGCCCGAGCCCGAACCTCGCCGCGACCTCTTCGGTATGGAACGGGCCGTGGCGACGCGCGAACCGTGACACGAGATCGGCGAGCGGCTCGGCGACTGGTTCGGTAAATGCGTCGGGAACGCCGACCGGGAGCGGAACGCCGAGTGCATCACGCACCCGAGATGCGTCCTCGACGGCGAGCCAGCGTTCCTCACCAGCGATCCGAACCCGGATCGCGCGGCGGCGGTCTTCCAGGTCGGCCAACATCGCCGGCAATGCGCCGCGTTGCAGCAGCTCGGCGGTCGTGAGGTCACCGAGCACCCGCAACGCGTCAGCGACGCCCTCGACATCGACGATCCGCCGAGACGGGGTGAGCCAGGCGAGCTCGGTCTCGACCTCGGCGACGGCATCGGCGTCGAGCAGCTCGCGAAGCTCTGCCGTACCCAGCAGCTCGGCAAGCAGCGTCGTGTCGAGAGCGAGGGCGGCAGCCCGTCGTTCGGCGAGCGGCTGATCACCCTCGTACATGAAGGCGCCGACGTAGTCGAAGAGCAAACTCCGCGCGTACGGAGAAGGCTGCGACGTCTCGACGTCGACCACGCGAACCGATCGGCCCGCGATCTCACGCAGCAGTGCGATGAGCCCAGGCAGATCGAAGACATCCTGTAGGCATTCGCGCATCGTCTCGAGCGCGACGGGGAACTCACCGTAGCGCGCTGCTACGCCGAGCAACTGCGCCGAACGCTGTCGCTGCTGCCACAGCGGGGTGCGCTTGCCGGGAGATCGGGTGGGGAGCAACAACGAGCGGGCCGCGCATTCGCGGAATCGTGAGGCGAACAGGGCGGACCCACCGAGCTCGCGCGTGACGATGGCCTCGATGTCGTCGGGGTCGAGCAGGGCCAGGTCGGCCGGGGGAGGCTCGTCGGTATCGGGCAGCCGGATGACGATTCCGTCATCGGCATGCATGACCTGAACGTCGACCCCGGTGCGCTCACGAAGCACGCAGCCGAGCGCGAGCGCCCAGGGCGCGTGAACGCGCGCACCGAACGGTGAGTGCACGACGACGCGCCAGTCACCGAGCTCGTCACGGAATCGCTCGACGACGATCGTGCGGTCGTCCGGGAGATGTCCGGTCGCCGTTCGCTGCTCGTCGAGGTAGCGCAGCGTGTTGTCGGTGCCCCACTCGTCGAAGCCGATCGCGGCCAGACGCTCGCGCGCCTGCGCGGGACCGACTCGATGCAGCTCGCGGACGAACTCGCCCATCGCCCGACCGAGCTCGAGCGGCCGGCCGATCGAGTCGCCGTGCCAGAACGGCATCTTGCCGGGCTGACCGGGAGCCGGCGAGACGATCACGCGGTCGTGGGTGATGTCGTCGATCCGCCAGCTCGAGGAGCCGAGAGTGAACACCTCTCCTACTCGCGACTCGTAGACCATCTCTTCGTCGAGCTCGCCGACCCGGCCCGTGGACCCCGCGAGGTAGACGCCGAACAGGCCGCGGTCGGGGATGGTGCCGCCGCTGGTCACCGCGAGGCGTTGTGCACCGGGTCGGCCGGTCAGCTGGTCGGTGGTGCGGTCCCACACGATGCGCGGTCGGAGCTCGGCGAACTCGTCACTCGGGTAGCGGCCGGCCAGCATGTCGAGGGTCGCGTTGAGCGCGGAGTCGGGCAGTGCCGAGAACGGTGCGGCCCGGCGTACCAGGTCACCGACGTCGGCTACCGACCAGTCGTCCATCGCGAGCATGGCGACGATTTGCTGAGCCAGTACGTCGAGCGGGTTGCGCGGCATCGCCAGCGACTCGATCGCGCCACTCTGGATCCGCTCCGCCGTCACCGCGCTCGCGACCAGATCGCCGCGGTGCTTGGGGAACATCACACCCACGCTCGGTGCACCGACCTGGTGTCCGGCTCGCCCGATTCGTTGAAGTCCGCTCGCCACCGAGGGCGGCGAGCCCACCTGGACGACGAGGTCGACCGCGCCCATGTCGATGCCGAGCTCGAGACTCGACGTCGCGACGACGCAGGGCAGGTCGCCGCGCTTGAGGGCGTCCTCGGTGATGGCTCGTTGCTCGTGACTGACGCTGCCGTGGTGTGCGCGGGCGATCGTCGACTCGTGTCCGCGCTCTAGCGCGAGTTCGTTGATGTGGGTAGTCAGCCGCTCGGCGAGTCGGCGACCGTTCGTGAAGACGATCGTCGAGCGATGGGACTCGATCAGGTCGGTGATCCGGTCGTCAACCGCGGGCCAGATGCTCGCGGTGTCGGTTCCCGGCTCCGTCATGTCCTCGACCGGTACGACGACGCCGACCTCGATCGTCTTGGTGGAGGGTGGCTGAACGATTGTCACTGGCCGTCCGCCGGCGAGGAAGGTCGCGACCTCCTCGGTCGGTCGTACGGTCGCGGACAGCCCGATGCGCTGCGCGGGGGAGGCCAGCCGGGCGTCGAGTCGTTCCAGCGAGAGCGCGAGATGGGTGCCGCGTTTGGTGCCTGCAAGCGCGTGGACCTCGTCAACGATGACGGTGTCGACGTTGCCGAGTACCTCGCGCGCCTGGCTGGTCAGCAGCAGGTAGAGCGACTCGGGGGTGGTGATCAGAATGTCGGCAGAGTGCTTCGCGAACGCGCGTCGATCTTCCGCTTTCGTGTCACCGGTGCGCATCGCGATGGCTACGTCGGTGGTGTCGACTCCGAGTCGCCCGGCGGCATGACGGATGCCGGCGAGTGGCGCGCGCAGGTTGCGCTCGACGTCGACCGCGAGCGCCTTCAGCGGACTGATGTAGATGACCCGGCAGCGCGCCGCTGCGTCTTTGGGTCGTGGCGTGGTCGTCAGTCGGTCCAGCGCGGAGAGGAATGCGGCGAGCGTCTTGCCTGAGCCGGTCGGTGCGATGACGAGCGCATGCCCGCCCGTCGCGATCGCTTCCCACGCACCGGTCTGCGCGGGCGTCGCGGCAACGAAGGACGACGCGAACCACTCCGTCGTCGCCTTGCCGAAGGAACTCACTCCGTCATTGTGTCCGCGTACGGTGACACCCGTGCGGGTGACGGAGTTCTGGGATCGGATGCGGGCCCAGTTCGGTCCGTCGTACGCCGATGCCGTCGCCCGTGACCAGGTGATTCGTGGCCTCGGCGAGCGCAGTGCGATGGACGCGCTCGATGCCGGGATCGACCCCAAGCAGGTCTGGCTTGCTGTCTGCGAGCACTTCGAGCTGCCGGTTTCGATCCGCCACTAAGTTCCGCGGTTTTCGTTCGGCGTGTCGCTGGACCTATCGAACACTTGTTCGCATGATGGTCCTCATCGCGCGGTCGTCCACAGGTCGGCTTGCTTCGAGAAAATCGTCGGAGCCGGTTCGTAACGTCGCCCGCAACGTGACCCGAACAATGAAAGAGGACGGACCATGGCAGGCGTCGACCGCGACAAGGCACTGGCAGCCGCGATGAGCCAGATCGAGAAGCAGCACGGCAAGGGCGCGCTCATGCGGCTGGGTGATGAGGTCCGGACGCCGATCGACGTGATCCCCACCGGCGCGATCTCACTCGATGTCGCGCTCGGCATCGGTGGCCTGCCTCGCGGCCGGGTCGTCGAGATCTATGGCCCGGAGTCCTCGGGCAAGACCACCGTGGCCCTGCACGCGGTCGCCAACGCGCAGAAGGCCGGCGGGATTGCGGCGTTCATCGACGCGGAGCACGCCCTCGATCCGGAGTACGCCAAGGCGCTCGGCGTCGACATCGACGAGCTGCTGGTCTCCCAGCCCGACACCGGTGAGCAGGCAC
The DNA here is from genome assembly GCA_036267875.1 of Mycobacteriales bacterium. Classification (GTDB taxonomy): domain Bacteria; phylum Actinomycetota; class Actinomycetes; order JAFAQI01; family JAFAQI01; genus DASZTV01. Next base: position 5,937 of record DATAVE010000187.1, on the reverse strand, counting down.
TCGAGATCGCCGACATGCTGATCCGCTCCAATGCGATCGATATCCTCGTCATCGACTCGGTCGCGGCTCTCGTGCCAAAGGCCGAGATCGAGGGCGAGATGGGCGACTCCCACGTCGGCCTGCAGGCCCGGCTGATGAGCCAGGCGCTGCGCAAGATCACCGGCGCGATCTCGACCAGTGGCACGACCGCGATCTTCATCAACCAGCTGCGCGAGAAGATCGGGGTCTTCTTCGGCTCGCCCGAGACGACGACCGGTGGCAAGGCGCTGAAGTTCTACGCGTCGGTGCGCCTCGACGTCCGACGGATCGAGACCCTCAAGGACGGCCAGGATGCGGTCGGCAGCCGGACCAGGGTCAAGGTCGTGAAGAACAAGGTCGCTCCGCCGTTCAAGCAGGCCGAGTTCGACATCATGTGGGGCCACGGGATCAGCCGCGAAGGCAGCCTGATCGACCTCGGCGTCGACCAGGGCATCGTGCGCAAGGCGGGTGCCTGGTTCACCTACGAGTCCGACCAGCTCGGTCAGGGCAAGGAGAACGCGCGAGCGTTCCTGTGTGACAACCCGGACCTCGCCGACGAGATCGAGAAGAAGATCAAGGAGAAGATGGGTATCGGGCCGCGAGTCGACCAACCCGCGGACGGCGCAGCGCCCGTGATCGACATCGATGCGCCGATCGACCTCACCGCGATCGAGACAGACAGCGCAGTACCGACCCCGGTCGAGTTCTGAGCGCCGAGCTGGACCCCGATGCGGATCCGGAGTCCGTCGCTCGAGTCATCGCGCTGAGGCTGCTCGAGCACTCGCCGCGGACCCGTTCCGAGCTCGCCTCGGCGATGGCGCGTCGTGGCGTCCCGCAAGAGGCTGCTGAGGCTGTGCTCGATCGGTTCGGTGAGGCGGGGCTGATCGACGACGCGGCTTTCGCGCGGGCTTGGGTCGACTCACGGCACAGCGGTCGAGGGCTCGCTCGGCGCGCCCTGGCCGCTGAGCTACGTCGTAAGGGCGTCGAGGAAGAAGTTGCAGCCGACGCGCTGTCGTCGGTGTCGAGCGACGACGAGGTAGCGGTGGCTCAGGCACTCGTGCAGCGCAAGCTGCGGTCGATGACCGGTGTGTCGCGCGAGGTGGCGACGCGACGACTGGTCGGCATGCTTGGGCGCAAGGGGTTCGGTGCCGGCCTCGCCTACCGAGTGGTCAACGAGGAGCTCGCGGATAGCCTCGCCTAGTGAGTGATGCGGTGCCTTCGGTGCCGCGGCGCTGGATGATCACCGAGATCTGGCTGGTCTTCGCGCTCTCGCTCGGCGCATCCGGCGTGCGGGCTGCGATCGACCTGCTGGCCGACGTCTCGAGCGGCCGGTCTCTGACTTCGCAGGTCGCTTCGCTCAACTCCAGCCAGGCTCCCGGACGGCTCTGGCTCGATCTGTTCCTGCAGCTCGACTCGCTCGCTTTCGGTCTCATTCCGGTGCTGCTCGTCGTGCACTTCCTGACTCGCTCAGGAGAACGACCGGCAGTGCTCGGCGTCGATCTCTCCCGGTTCAACTCCGACGCCTGGCGGGGAGCGGCACTCGCCGCGGTTGTCGGCGGGGCAGGCCTCGGGCTCTATCTCGGAACCCACGCGGCTGGTGTCGATCTCACGGTCGTCCCGGAGTCACTGCCCGTCGTGTGGTGGCGGATTCCCGTCTTGCTGCTCTCGGCGCTGCAGAACGCGACGCTGGAAGAGGTGCTGGTCGCCGGCTACCTGCTCCATCGACTGCGCCAGCTCGGCTGGTCGGACAACAAGGCGCTGGTCACCAGCGCACTGCTACGTGGCAGCTACCACCTTTACCAGGGCCTCGGTGGCTTCGCTGGCAACGCCGTCATGGGCCTGATCTTCGGCAGGCTCTACCAGCGGTGGGGTCGGGTCATGCCCTTGCTGATCGCGCACACGCTGATGGATGCGGTCGCGTTCATCGGCTACGCGGAGTTAGCCGGCCACGTCTCCTGGCTGCCGACACCGAACAACTAGCTCCAAGTCGTCGCGCGGGCCTCGAAGGTCTCAGGGTCCTGGACCTTGATGATGCAGAACGGATTGCCGACCGGATCGGCAAGTACGACCCAGCCCTCGATCCGCGCCTCCTCGGTCGCCCCGAGCGCCACCAGCCGTTCGACCTCCGCGTCGATGTCGTCGGTCTCGATGTCGAGGTGCACGCGCGGCGTCGGGTCGCCGACGGCCTGGACGAGCAGCTCGACTCCAGCGCCCGACTTGCCGAACGATGCGTAGTCCCCGTCGACCTCGGCGGGGTGCCCGGTCAGCTCTGCATAGAAGCGAACCGACTTGTCGTAGTGGTCGCGCGGGACGTCGACGTACGTCGCGGCCAACCGACTGCGATGGCTCACGTACACCCACCGACGGGGCAGAGGCAGAACGGCTGGCCTGACGGGTCGGTCATCACGGCCCACTTGGCGTGACGCGAGACCTCGTGCGCGCCGGCGTCGGCCAGCCGGTCGAGGTCGGTGTCACGCTCGGTGGTGGCGAAGTCGAGATGCATTCGAGCCTTGCTGTCGCCGGTCGCCTGAATCAGCACGTAGCAGCCCTGCGTCACGTCGGCGAGCTGCGCGAACTCCGGGTAGCTCGGGCTGACCTCCGCCTCGCGACCGAAGGCCGCGCTCCAGAACTCGACGGCGCGCTCGTGGTCGGCGCGAGGCACGTCGATCGATATCCCGTGCAACGACAGCTCGGTCATGTCCCGAGCCTGCCATGCGCAACTACCCTTTTCCTCGTGACCGCGCGTACGTATGAGGTGCGGACGTACGGCTGTCAGATGAACGTCCACGATTCCGAGCGGATTGCTGGTCTGCTCGAGGCGGCTGGCTACGCCAAGGCGTCCGACGATGAGACCGCCGACGTCGTTGTGTTCAACACCTGCGCGGTGCGCGAAAACGCAGACAACCGGCTCTACGGCAATCTTGGGCATCTGGCCCCCGTAAAGGCCGCGAAGCCTGGCATGCAGATCGCGGTCGGCGGATGTCTTGCCCAGAAGGACCGCGGCACCATCGTCGAGCGGGCACCCTGGGTCGACGTGGTCTTCGGTACGCACAACGTCGGATCGCTGCCGGTGCTGCTCGAGCGGGCCCGCGTCGAACAGGAGTCCCAGGTCGAGTTGCTCGAGGCCCTCGAGACGTTTCCATCGACGCTGCCGGCCCGACGCGAGTCGGCGCACCGCGCATGGGTGTCGATCAGCGTCGGGTGCAACAACACCTGCACGTTCTGCATCGTTCCGGCGCTGCGTGGCAAGGAGCGTGACCGACGCCCGGGCGACGTGCTTGCCGAGATCACCGCGCTCGTCGCCGACGGCGTCATGGAGGTGACGCTGCTGGGGCAGAACGTCAACTCCTACGGCGTGGAGTTCGGCGACCGGATGGCCTTCGGCAAGCTGCTGCGCGCCTGCGGCGGGATCGAGGGGTTGGAGCGGGTGCGCTTCACCTCCCCGCATCCGCGCGACTTCACCGACGACGTCATTGCCGCGATGGCGGAGACGCCCAATGTGATGCCGAGCCTGCACATGCCGCTGCAGTCCGGCAGCGACAAGGTGCTGACCGCGATGCGCCGCTCGTACCGGGCCGACCGCTACCTCGGGATCATCGAGCGGGTGCGTGCGGCGATGCCGGACGCCGCGATCTCCACCGACATCATCGTCGGCTTCCCGGGGGAGACCGAGGAGGACTTCGTCGCCACCCTCGATGTCGTACGAACTGCGCAGTTCGCCAACTCCTTCACCTTCCAGTACTCGATCCGACCCGGGACGCCTGCTGCGACGATGCCCGACCAGGTGCCGCCCGACGTCGTCGCGGAGCGCTATGAGCGACTTGTTGCAGTGGTCGAGGAAGTCGCGTGGGATGCCAGCAAGGCGTTGGTCGGCGCTGACGTCGAGGTGATGATCGCGCCCGGCGAAGGGCGCAAGGACGGCGAGACGTTGCGGTTGTCCGGTCGCGCGCGTGACAGCCGGCTGGTCCACGTCGCGGACTGCGACGCCGCGCCCGGGGACTTCGTGACCGCCGAGGTGACCTACGCCGCTCCCCACCATCTCGTGGCGGACCGGGTGATCGGCATTCGTCGAACCGCGCGACCCGTCGTTCGGCACGAGGCCGCCGCACCGGTGCTGCTCGGCATGCCTGGCTTACCCGGCTGATGGCACGCGTCGTCGCGGTCGTCGGGCCGACGGCGACCGGCAAGTCATCCTTGGCGATCGCGCTTGCGCAGCGGCTCGGCGGCGAGGTCATCAACGCCGACTCGATGCAGCTGTATCGAGGCATGGACATCGGCACGGCGAAGCTCGCAAACGACGAGCAAGCTGGCGTCCCGCATCACCTGCTCGACATCTGGGAGGTCACGGCGACGGCGAGCGTCGCCGACTACCAGTCGCGTGCCCGCGCGTGCATCGACGAGCTGCTTGCTCGAGGCATCACGCCGGTGCTGGTCGGTGGGAGCGGTCTCTACCTGCGCGCGGTGCTCGACCGGATCGAGTTTCCTGGCACGGATCCCGACGTCAGAGCGCAGCTCGAGGGTGAGTTGGCCGAGGTCGGCCCCGAGCACCTGCATGCCAAACTTGCCGAGGTCGATCCGGCAACGGCACTGGCGCTGTCCCCGCTCAACGGGCGCAAGATCGTGCGGGCGTTGGAGGTCATTGCGATCACGGGTGGCCCATTCACCTCGGCTCTTCCGTCGTACGACGAGCAGCTCTACGACAGCGTCCAGATCGGCCTCGACATCGAGACCTCGGTGCTCGACGCGCGCCTCGAGCAACGGGTCGACGTGATGTACGAGCGGGGTTTCGAGGCCGAGGTACGCCGGCTGGACGCGGAGGGGCTTCGGGACGGTGTCACGGCGTCGCGGGCACTTGGCTATGCGCAACTGCTGGCGGTAATCGACGGGCGCGTTACCGAGGCCGCTGCACGAACCGACACGGTTCGCGCGACCCGCCGGTTCGTCCGACGGCAACGGTCGTGGTTTCGCCGCGACCCCCGCATCACCTGGATCGACGGCGCTGACAACCCGACGGGCAACGCACTCCGGATGGTTGCCAGCTGATCACGCAACGCGTCGGAAAATGATCACATCAGGCCATGTTCGAACTGCTGGAATCCGTTGATATTGGGCGTAGCGCGATAGCGGGACTTATCGGACATTGGGAGTGACCATGGCAACCGCCACGACGACGAACTCGGATCTTGACATGGCGACCGCCTTGGCCCACGGAATCGCCGACCACGCCCTCGTCGTCCACTACCTCCCGGAGATCGATCTCAACACCGGTGCTGTCACGGGCATGGCGGCCGTGCTGCGCTGGGAGCACCCGCGTCGTGGCCTGCTCTGGCCGTCGGAGTTCATGCCGATTGCGGAGCGCAACGGGTTCGCGAACCAACTTGGCTGGATGCTGCTCGAGGCCGCCGCCGCGGAGCTCGGCGCGTGGCGCCATCTCCCGAATGCCGCAACGGCCCCCCGGCAGATGTGGGTCGCGGTCAGCGCGAGCCTGCTGCTCGAGGTCGACGTCGTCGAGCGGCTCGCCAATCTGATCTCCGAGCACGATCTCGCACCCGGATCGCTCGGTCTCGAGATCGGCGAGGACACCCTGGCGATGGGCAGCCGTCACACCCCGGCGCTGCTCTCGGACCTGCGCCGATTCGGGGTCGCGCTGACGATCGCCGACATCCGGTCCTGGTACGCCGGGATCGCCACGATGGGTGACCTTCCAGTCGAAGCGGTGAAGCTCGACCGGGCATTCGTCCGTGGAGCCGGCGCCGACATCGCGCAGGACGGGATCGTCTCGGCAGTCGTCTCGCTCGCCCACGCCCACGGCCTCCGGGTCGTCGCCGACTCGGTGGAGAGCTGGAGTGAGGGAGCCCGGCTCTGCGAGCTCGGCTGCGACCGTGCCCTCGGCTATCTGTTCAGCGGTCCGCAGGACTC
>DATAVE010000186.1:0-11680 GCA_036267875.1 Mycobacteriales bacterium | reverse complement strand
ACAAGCTCGGCTTCGACCTCGTCGGCTACGGCTGCACGACCTGCATCGGCAACTCGGGGCCGCTGATCCCCGAGGTGTCGAAGGCCGTCAACGACAACGACCTCGCGGTGGTGTCGGTGCTGTCCGGCAACCGCAACTTCGAGGGCCGGATCAACCCCGACGTGAAGATGAACTACCTGGCCTCGCCTCCGCTCGTCGTCGCGTACGCCCTCGCCGGGACAATGGACATCGACCTGATGACCGACTCGCTCGGTAAGGACAGCGACGGCAAGGACGTGCACCTGGCGGATCTGTGGCCGTCGCCGAAGGAGATCCAGGACGTCATCAACGCGACAGTCGCCTCCGCCGGGTTCACCGCCTCGTACGCCGAGGTGTTCGCCGGCGACGAGCGCTGGCAGGGACTCGACGTCCCCGAGGGCGATGCCTTCGAATGGGATGACTCGTCCACCTACGTTCGGCGTCCGCCGTACTTCGACGGCATGCCGGCCGAGCCGGCACCGATCCAGGACATCACCGGTGCGCGCGTGCTGGCGGTCCTCGGCGACAGCGTGACCACCGACCACATCTCCCCCGCCGGCTCAATCAAGAAGGACGGGCCTGCCGGGCGCTACCTGACCGAGCACGGCGTCGAGGCCCGAGACTTCAACTCCTACGGCTCACGTCGCGGCAACCACGAGGTGATGATCCGGGGCACGTTCGCCAACATCCGGCTGCGCAACCAGCTTGCTCCCGGCACCGAGGGTGGCGTGACGCGGCACCTGCCCGACGGCGAGCAGACCTCGATCTTCGAGGCCTCGGAGTCCTACATCGGCGACAGCGTGCCGCTGGTGATCCTCGCCGGCAAGGAGTACGGCTCCGGCTCGTCGCGCGACTGGGCGGCAAAAGGCACCGCGCTGCTCGGCGTACGCGCCGTCATTGCCGAGTCCTACGAGCGCATCCACCGCTCGAACCTGATCGGCATGGGCGTGCTTCCGCTGCAGTTCCCGGCGGGACAGAGCCGGGAGTCACTCGGCCTGACCGGCGAGGAGACCTTCGAGATCGCCGGCCTCGCAGGTGGCAGCTCGGTCCCGCGGGAGATCACCGTGAAGGCGGACGACAAGACCTTCACAGCGACCGTGCGGATCGACACTCCCGGTGAGCAGGAGTACTACCGCCACGGCGGCATCCTTCAGTACGTCCTGCGTTCCCTGATCTAACCCTGGGTACGGTCCGCCTATGGACCTTGGGCTGACTGATCGGGTTTATGTCGTCACCGGCGGTACGAAGGGCCTCGGGTTCGCCGGCGCCCAGGCGCTGGTAGCGGATGGCGCGCGAGTCGTCGTCTCGTCGCGGTCGCATGACTCGGTCGAGGCTGCGGTCGCGAGGCTTGGCGACAACGCGCGCGGCGTTGCGGCGGACAACGCAGACCCCGGTACGCCGGACCGGCTCGTCGACGCCGCGATCGGCGCCTGGGGCCGCATCGACGGAGCCCTGCTCAGTGTTGGAGGCCCGCCCGGTACCGACGCGCTCGGGGCGACGGACGCTCAGTGGCAGGACGAGTTCGACACGGTCTTCCTCGGCACCATCCGGATGGTGCGCGCAGTCGCGGCCAGGCTGCAGACCGGAGGCGCGATCGGCCTGGTGCTGTCCACGTCGGCAAAGAGCCCGATTCCGAACCTCGCGATCTCCAACGGGTTTCGGCCCGGGCTGGCCATCTGGGCCAAGCAGCTCGCCGACGACCTCGGTCCCTCCGGCGTACGGGTCGTCAGCTTCCTGCCCGGACGGATCCTCACCGACCGCACCTTGACGCTCAACCCGGACCCGGCAGATCGCGACAAGCTCGCTGCGGGCATCCCGTTGCGTCGTTACGGCGACCCTGAGGAGTTCGGCCGCGTCGCGGCGTTCACGCTGTCGCCCGCCGCTTCCTACCTCACCGGCTGCGCGATCCCTGTCGACGGCGGGGCCCTGCGGGTCATCTGAGGTCTGAGGGACCACTGTCGTCTGCAAGGATGTCCGCCATGCCTGAGTCCAAGATGTCGCTCGCCGAGGCCAAAGCTCTCGTCGACACGGTGCCGACCTGGTACCACAACATGGAGCTGATGCCTGGCCTTCGCAGCCCGGGCGGATGGGACGTCGGGCAGACGGTCAACCTGCTCCCATGGCCCGACGTCAAGGGCAAGCGCTGCCTCGACATCGGCACCTTCGACGGCTTCCTGGCCTTCGAGATGGAGCGCCGCGGCGCCTCCGAAGTGATCGCGACCGACATCCCGGACCACCACTCATGGGACTGGCCGCCGCTCGAGCGTGAAGCCGGCATCGCCGAGATGGACAAGAACATGGCCGAGAAAGGGAAGGGCTTCGCGGTCGCGAAGCAGATCCTCGGCTCGAAGGCAGAGCGCAAGGTCATCAGCATCTACGACCTGTCCCCCGAGACGATGGGAACGTTCGACCTCGTCGTCTGCGGTGACCTGCTCTTGCACCTGCGAGACCCACTGCGTGCACTCGACGCCGTGCGATCAGTGACCAAGGGGCACTTCATGTCCTGCGAGCTGCTCGATGCGCCGCTGACGCTCATGCACCCGCGCTATCCCGCGGCCACGGTCTACCTCGCGCACGGCCCGCGGCAATGGTCGGTGCCCAACGCAGCCGCGCATCGCCGCCAGCTCATCGGTAGCGGCTTCGGCATCGAGCAGGCCGTCCGCTACTCCGTGCCGACTCAGAACGTCTCGACGCGCCCGCGCGGTCTGCGCGGCTGGCCGCGCTACGCCGCGAACTACGTCGTGTCGAAAGGCCCGGGCACGCCGCATCAGGCGCTGCTCGCCAAGCCGCTCGTCTGAGCCACTAATCGTTGGCGGCGTGATCATGATCGCCGGATACTTCCAGCATGGCCGGAATCGTCATCCTGATCGTGCTCGTCGTGCTCGGCGCGATGTCCTGCGCCGGGCTGACCACTGACTCACGCGATGCGAACTACGGCGTCGGCCCGCTTCTTTCACGGGTGCGAGGTCAAACGCTCACGACGGAAGTACGGGCGCGCTTTCAGCCTGACGCTCGAACTGAGTGCGGTAGAGCTCGGAATAGAGACCACCGGCCTCGATGAGGTCGTCGTGGCGGCCTTGCTCCACGATCCGTCCGTCGTCGATGACGAGGATCACGTCGGCCTCGCGCACCGTCGACAGTCGATGGGCGATGACGAGCGAAGTACGACCGACGAGCGCAGTTGCCAGCGCACGCTGTACGGCGACCTCGGACTCGGAGTCGAGGTGTGCCGTTGCCTCGTCGAGCACGACGACAGCCGGCGCCTTGAGCAGCAGCCGCGCGATTGCCAACCGCTGCTTCTCCCCACCCGAAAGCCGGTACCCGCGGTCACCGACGAGGGTGTCGAGTCCGTCGGGAAGGCTGCGAACCAGCTCGGCAATCTGGGCTGCCTCCATGACCGTCCAGAGCTCGTCCTCACCGGCGTCCGGCTTGGCGTAGTTGAGATTCGCGCGGATCGTGTCGTGGAACATGTGGGCGTCCTGTGTCACGACTCCCATGACGTCGCGAAGCGACTCGAGAGTGACCGCGCGCACATCCTGGTCGGCGACTAGTACTGCGCCGGACTTCACGTCGTACATCCGCGTGACAAGCTGCGAGATGGTGGTCTTGCCCGCTCCTGATGGTCCGACCAGGGCGACGAGCTGACCTGGCTCCGCACGGAACGAGACGCCGTGGAGAATCTCGCGCTGCGGTGTGTTGTCGAGCACCGCGACCGCCTCGAGCGACGCGAGAGAAACCTCCGAGGCTGTCGGATAACTGAAGTCGACACTGTCGAACTCGATGCTCACCGGCTGTCCGGGCTCGGTCTCGAGCGCTACGGCATCGGGCGCGTCCGCGATCATCGGCGGCAGGTCGAGAACCTCGAAGACCCGGTCAAAGCTGACCAGCGCGGTCATCACGTCGACCTGGACGTTGGACAGTGACGTGAGCGGGCCGTAGAGCCGGCTCAGAAAGGCCGTCAGCGCGACCACCGTCCCGACGGTGAGCGAGCCGTGGATCGCGAGCCGGCCACCGAGGCCATAGACGAGCGCTGTGGCCAGCGCGGCAACCAAGGAGAGCGAGACCAGGAAGATTCGGGCGTACATCGCCTGTTGGATGCCGATGTCGGCGACGCGTCGGGCCTTCGACCGAAACAGCCGATCCTCGTCATCGGGTCGGCCGAACAGCTTCACCAACAGCGCGCCGGCGACGTTGAACCGCTCGGACATCTGCGTCGACATCTCGGCGTTGAGGGCATAGCTCTCGCGGGTGATCCGTTGCAGCCGGCCAGCCATAAGCCGGGCGGGGATGATGAACAACGGGAGCAGTACGAGTGCGAGCAGCGTGATCTGCCAGGACAGGTAGAACATCGCGCCCAGCACGATGGTGACGCTGATGACGTTGCTGACGACGTTGGACAGCGTGCCAGTGAACGCTTGCTGTGCACCGAGCACATCGTTGTTGATGCGACTGATCAACGCGCCGGTCTGGGTGCGCGTGAAGAATGCGATCGGCATCCGCTGGATGTGTTCGAAGACCTTTGAGCGCATGTCGTAGATCAGGCCCTCGCCGATGCGGGCGGACAGCCACCGGCTCGCCAACGACTCGGCGGCGTCGACGACCGCGAGGATGGCGACGATCCCGGCAAGGAGCTCGGTCAGGCCGACCCGGTGGTGGGCGATGCCTTTGTCCAGGATTGCCCGGAAGATCAGCGGGTTGACCGCACCGATCACCGCATCGGTCACGATCAGGACGAGGAACCAGATCAGCGTGCCGCGGTACGGCGAAGCGAACCGCGCGATCCGCCGCAGCGTGCCAGGCGGCAGCTTCTTGTCCACGACCCGGCTGTCCTGGCGAAAGGACTGCGCGAGGTGGAACCCCGCCATCCCGCCTTGCATCGACATTCATGACCTCCGTAGGCGCAACGTCGAGGGCGCCGGGAGGCTTCCCGCGGTCACCCGAATGCCGACACCCCGGTGACGGCGCGGCCGATCAACAGCTTCTGGATCTGGGAGGTCCCCTCGTAGAGGGTGGTGACCCGAGCGTCTCGCAGCAGCTTGCCGACGACGAACTCGTCGACGTAGCCATACCCGCCGTGCACCTGCACGGCAGCGTTGGCTGCGCGGACCGAAGCCTCTGACGCGTAGTACTTGGCCATCGACGCGGCGAGCGTGTACTTCTCGCCGCGCATCTTCAGGTCCGCGACCCGCCAGGTCAGCAGACGGGCCGCCTCGACCTCCACGGCGGTGTCCGCAATGAGCTCCTGGACGAGCTGGAACGTCGCGATCGGCCGGCCGAACTGCTCACGTTGTGTCGCGTACGCCGTCATCACCTCGAGGGCGTTCTGCGCGAGGCCGGTACAGGAGGCCGCAAGCGACATTCGACCGTCGTCCAGCGCAGACAAGGCGACCTTGATCCCGTCGCCCTCCTCGCCGAGCAAGGCCGACGCGGGTACGACGACGTCGTTGAGGGAGATCTCGGCGGTGTCACAAGACCGCAGGCCGAGCTTGCCGTGGATCGGCTTCGGCGTGAACCCCGCTGTCTCGCATGGCACGAGGAACGCCGAGACGCCGCGAGCGCCCGGACCGCCCGTCCGCGCCATGACAAGCGCGACGCCGGCGATGTCCCCGTTGGTGATGAAGATCTTCGAACCGTTGATCCGGTAGGTATCGCCCTCCTTGACGGCGGTCGACTCGAGCGTCGCGGGATCCGAGCCGTGGTCGGGCTCGGTCAGGCAGAAGCAGCCGAGGGTCTCACCCGTCGCCATGCGGGGCAGCCACTGCGTCTTCTGGTCATCGGTTCCCCAGCGGGTGATCGAGCCTGCGACCAGTCCGAGATGCACCGAGAGAATCGAGCGCACGTTGGCGTCTCCTCGCCCGAGCTCCTCGATGACCAGGCAGTAGGTCAGCGCGTCGGCGCCACCGCCGCCGTACTCCTCCGGGATCGTGAGACCGATCCAGCCGTCGCGCTCGAGGCCCTCGAGGGCCTCGGCCGGAAAGCGCTCTTCCCGATCGTTGCGGATGGCATCAGGCGCGACGACGGCGTCCACCCACTCGCGAACCGAGCGGCGCGCCGCCTCCTGCTCAGGGTTGAGGGCGAGATCCATGCCCTCATTCTTTCAGGGCCGACGGCCGTTACGGAGCCAGAGCCAAAAGTGCCCGCAGCCGCTGCACCTGCGCCGCGCGCTCCGCTCGTCGCTGGTCGTCGTAGCTGCGGTCGCGCGCACCGAGCAACAGTCGCTTGGTCTCGGTCACCGCGGTGTGGTTGGTGCTCGACAGAGCGGCGATGAGATCGGTCACCGCGACATCGAGCTGGTCGCCCTCGACCACGAGATTCGCCAACCCGATCCGCTCTGCCTCCGTCGCCCCCACCCGACGCGCGGTGGCGCATATCTCGACGGCACGTGCGTAGCCGATCAGGTCGAGCAGCGGCTGCGTCCCACCCAGATCGGGGACGAGGCCCAACGCGGGCTCGAACATGCAGAACTGCGCGTCTTCGGCGGCGACCCGGATGTCGCATTGCAATGCGAGCTGAAAGCCAGCACCGATGGCATGACCGCGCACCGCGGCGATCGAGACGAACTGCGGATTCCGTAGCCATGTGAAGCCCTGCTGGTAGACATCGATCCGGTCGGCCGCTTCTGCGTCGCTGCTGCCGCCGAGATCAAGCGACTGCTCCCCCGGCACACCCTCCGGACTAAGCATTCGGCGGTCGAGACCAGCGCTGAACGACGGTCCTTCACCGCTGAGTACGACGACGCGTACGTCGGCGGGAAGCGATGCACCTATCTCGGCCAACGCGGCCCACATCGAGGGGGTCTGGGCGTTGCGACGGTCAGGCCGGCACAACGTGACACGCGCGACGCCGCCCTCGAGTTCGAGGCGAACGCCGCGCGCTTCGTAGTCGTTGGAAGTCAGCTTGGTCTCTTCTTTCGGGTCGCACCGCCTCGTCCGCGCAGGCTAGCGCCCGACTCGACCAGCATGCGATGAATGAAGCCGTAAGAGCGCCCCGTAGACGCGGCGAGCTCGCGAATGCTGGCCCCTCCGTCGTACCGCTTGCGCAACGTCCCGGAAAGCTTGTCGCGATCACCGCCGGTTACCCGGATGCCCTTCTGCAACTCGGCCACGGCGTACCTCCGTATCACCTGGAAGTCCCCCGAAGCTTGGTCTCTCATATGACCTATCACCCGAGGTCACGGCCTCTAACCCCTAGCGGAGGAGGTAATCGATCATGCAAGCGCGATCAGGTCGGCGAGTTCAGCGCTCCAGTGGTCCTCGACGCCATCTGGCAGCAGCAAGACACGCTGCGGGTCGAGCGCGTGGACTGCTCCCTCGTCGTGGGTTACGAGAACGATTGCTCCGCGGTAGGACCGCAAGGCGTCCAGTACTTGGTCACGGCTCGCCGGGTCGAGGTTGTTGGTCGGCTCGTCGAGTAGCAGGACGTTCGCACTCGACACCACCAGCCGAGCGAGAGCGAGGCGGGTCTTCTCGCCACCCGACAGCGTGCCCGCGAGCTGGTGTACGACCTCGCCGGTGAACATGAAGGAGCCGAGCACCCGACGCTGCTCGACCTCGGGCAGATTCGGAGATGCGGCCGCGAGGTTGGCAAGCAGGGTGCCGCTCGGATCGAGCGTCTCGTGTTCCTGCGCGTAGTACCCGAGCTGAAGCCCATGGCCCGGCTCGACGACACCGGTGTCGGATGGCTCCACACCAGCCAGGATTCTCAGCAGCGTCGTCTTGCCGGCACCGTTGAGTCCGAGTACGACGACCCGGCTGCCCTTGTCGATCGCCAGGTCGACGTCGGTGAAGATCTCCAACGAGCCGTAGGACTTGGACAGCTCTTTGGCGGTCAGCGGAACCTTGCCGCACGGTGCCGGCTCGGGGAACCGCAACCTCGCGACCCGATCGGCCTGCCGTTCTGGCTCCAGCCCGGACAGCAGCTGCTCGGCACGCCGGGCCATCTGCTGCGCCGCCACGGCCTTCGTGGCCTTCGCCCGCATCCGGTCGGCTTGGGCCGATAGGACAGCGGCCTTCTTCTCGGCGTTGGCCCGCTCCCGCTTGCGCCGACGTTCATCGGTCTCGCGCTGCTGAATGTAGTTGCGCCAGGACATGTTGTAGATGTCGAGCACGCCGCGGGTCGCGTCAAGGTGGAAGACCCGGTTGACCGTGACTTCCAGCAGCTCGACGTCGTGGCTGATCACGACCAGTCCCCCGCGATGGCCGCGCAGGAAGTCCCGCAGCCACCCGATCGAGTCCGCGTCTAGGTGGTTGGTCGGCTCGTCGAGCAACAGCGTGTCGGCACCGCTGAACAGAATCCGCGCCAGCTCGACCCGGCGACGCTGCCCGCCGGACAGCGTGTGCAACGGCTGGCCGAGGGCCCGGTCAGGGAGCCCGAGGCTCGCCGCGACCGATGCGGCTTCGGCATCTGCCGAGTAACCACCTAGGACGTGCAGGCGCTCCTGCAGCTGGCCATACCGCGTGATCGCCCGCTCGTCACCGGCCGACATCGCTTCCTCGGCCGCTCTCAGATCGGCCATGACGGCGTCCATGCCACGGCCGGACAGGACCCGGTCACGGGCGAGCACGGACAGATCGCCGGTGCGCGGATCCTGTGGGAGGTATCCGACGCTCCCGCTGGCCTCGATGGTTCCGGCTGCGGGAAGTCCTTCACCGGCCAGCACTCGGGTGAGCGTCGTCTTGCCTGCGCCGTTACGGCCGACTAGGCCGATGCGGTCGCCCGCGGCCACCCGGAAGGTCGCGTCGTCGAGCAAGAGACGGGCGCCGGCACGAAGCTCGACACCGTTAGCGGTGAGCACGGTGGCCTCCAGTCTAGGAGGATGGAGGCGTGGCGGGATCGGTGGCGGACGCGGAGCAGGAAGTTTCGCGAATCCTTGATCCTCGTTACCGGTTGCCGGTGATCGGCATCGTCGCCGTCGTCACCGTAGTGGCGATCGAAGCGATGGCGGTCACGACCGTCATGCCGACAGTCGTCCGGGCGCTGCACGGCTTGCACTACTACAGCTGGGGCTTCACGGCGTACCTCCTCGCGGACGTCGTCGGGATGGTCGATGCCGGACAGCGCAGTGACCGCGATGGCCCCACGCCGTCGCTCCTGGGCGGGATGCTGCTGTTCGCAGCGGGGCTCGCAGTCGCGGCGACCGCTACCGATATCTGGATGTTCCTGGTCGGGCGCGTACTGCAAGGGATGGGCGGCGGATCGTTGATCGTCGCGCTGTACGTCGTAATCGCACGTGCCCTGCCGACGAGCCTTCATGGCAAAGCGTTTGCGCTGACGTCGGCCGCCTGGGTCGTCCCGTCGCTGGTCGGGCCAAGTCTTGCCGGACTGGTCGCCTCGACGGTGGGGTGGCGCTGGGTGTTCGGCGGCATGGTGCCGATCGCGCTGGCCGGCGTACTGATCCTCGTTCCGTGCCTCAGGGACATCGCGTCACACGAGCATCCGTCCGAAGACGAGACGCCACTACCCGCGACACCGGCTCACCGCAGCTGGGTTGCCGGCGTACAGCTCGCGATCGGACTCGGTGCGATCCAGGAAGCGGCCCAGCTGGCAGCCTGGTGGAGCCTCCCGATCCTGGTGGCCGGCTGTGCTCTCGCCGGTCCACCGCTGCGACGGCTGCTGCCGACCGGGGCCTTTCGCCTGAGCCGCGGGCTAGCAACCGTCATCGTGCTGCGCGGCGTGTTGGCCTGCGCATTCTTCGGCGCGGAGGCCTACCTCCCACTGACCCTCACTCGCCTGCACGGCGGTACGCCGCGCACGGTGGGGATCCCGCTGACGATCGCGTCGCTCGGCTGGTCCGCGGGCTCCTGGTGGCAGGGCCGGCGCGCGACCGGCCGCATCGGATCGATGCAAGCCGGGTTCGCGCTGGTCGCAGCAGGCGTCGGGCTGTTGCTCTTCGTCGCACGGCCCTGGACGTCGCTATGGCTTGCCATCCCGATCTGGTCGGTCGCAGGCGCGGGCATCGGCTTGGTGATGCCGCTGCTATCGGTGCTGTTGCTCGAGCTCTCGCCGGAGGAGGACCACGGCGCAAACTCGGCTGCCCTGCTGCTCTCCGACATGACCGGCACAATCGTCGGCATCGCCGTCATCGCGGCACTGGTGGACGGCCTTGGCTGACCCACCTCTCGACGGCAGTGTCGATCGGCTTCGCAATCCTCGCCGCCGTCGCGCTAGGCGGCGCAATCGCAAGCACGCGAGTCCATTCCGCTTGAGGCTGTGCGCTGGCAAGGCCGCAGGAGCCGACGCGTGATGAAGCACGCGAGGCGACGAGGACGCCGCCAGCGTGCAGCCTCAGACGTTGAAGCCAAGCGCGGAGAGTTGCTCGCGACCTTCGGGGGTGATCTTGTCCGGACCCCACGGCGGCATCCAGACCCAGTTGATCGTCACGCCGTTCGCCAAGCCTTCGAGCGCGGCATTGGCCTGGTCCTCGATGACGTCGGTCAACGGGCACGCCGCAGACGTCAGCGTCATATCGAGCACCGCGTTGTGGTTCTCGTCGATGGTGACGCCGTAGAGCAGGCCGAGGTCGACGACGTTGATCCCAAGCTCGGGATCAAGTACGTCGTGCATCGCCTCGGTCACGTCCTCGACGGTGGGAGCGGTCTCGGTCGTCATGTCAGGCACCTTCCGACTCGGCGACCGCTTGTGCAGTCGCGTCCTTCCACGCCATCCAGGACAGCAGCGCGCACTTGATTCGCGCCGGGTAGCGCGAGACGCCGGCGAACGCGACAGCGTCCTCCAGCACATCCTCGTCGGGCTCGAGCTCGCCCTTGGACTGCATCAGCCGCAGGAACTCCTCGTGCACCTCGAGTGCAGCGTCCACCGACTTGCCGATCACGAGATCGGTCATCACGCTTGCCGATGCCTGCGAGATCGAGCAGCCGTGACCGTCGTACGACACATCGTCGACGACGCCGTCTGCAAGGTGAACCCGAAGCGTGATCTCGTCACCGCAGGTCGGGTTGAGGTGATGCACCTCAGCCTCGAACGGCTCGCGCAGTCCCTTGTGGTGCGGAGTGCGGTAGTGCTCCAGGATGATCTCCTGGTAGAGCGAGTCGAGGTTCGGCGTCGGCACTGCTGCGCTCGTCATCCGAAGAAGCTCCTCACCCGGTCCAGCCCGGTGATCAGCGCCTCGACGTCGGAGGTGTCGCTGTAGAGATGCAGTGATGCCCGGGTCGTCGCGGGGATGCCAAACCGCAGGCAAGCCGGACGCGCGCAGTGATGCCCGACGCGGACGGCGACGCCGCTCTCGTCCAGCAGCTGCCCGACGTCGTGCGGGTGGATGCCCTCGAGTACGAAGGACACCGCCCCACCGCGAGACTCGGTCGTCGTCGGGCCGATGATCCGAATGCCGGGAACGCTCGATAGCCCGTCGAGCAGGTACGCGGTCAGTGCCACCTCGTGGTCGTGGATCGCGTCCATACCGAGCTCGGTGAGGTAGCCGACTGCGGCACCGAGACCGACAGCCTGCGCGATCGGCGGCGTGCCCGCTTCGTACTTGTGCGGCGGCGCGGCCCAGGTCGAGGCAGCCATCGTGACCTCGTCGATCATCTCGCCACCGCCGAGGAACGGCGGGAGCTGCTCGAGGAGCTCGAGCCGTGCCCACAGCACGCCGATGCCGGTCGGGCCACACATTTTGTGCCCGGTGAACGCCATCGCATCGACCCCG
>DATAVE010000185.1:0-10167 GCA_036267875.1 Mycobacteriales bacterium | reverse complement strand
CGGCTGCCATTCGCGACCAGCGGCCTGGTCGTCCATCGCCTGGTTGGCGAGCCGATCGGCGTAGGAGTTCTGCGCACGAGGGATGTGCATGAACTCGGTGTGCGGGATCTGGCGAAGGACCGCCGCGGCTTCCTTCGCGAGCACCAGCATGTCCGGGTGCTTGATCTTCCAGGCGTTGCTCATCTGCATGACGACGAGCTTCGAGTCCATGCGTACCAATACGTCGGTAGCGCCGAGCTCGACCGCCGCCTGCAACCCCGCGATCAGCCCGCGGTACTCGGCAACGTTGTTGCTTGCCACACCAATGCCAGCGGCAACCTCGCGCAGCACCTGACCGGTGTCGGCATCGCGCACGACCGCTCCGTAGCCGGCCGGACCGGGATTGCCCCTCGAGCCGCCGTCGGCCTCGATGACGACTCGTGTCACAGGCCGGAGTCGGCCGTACGAATCAGGATCCGCCGGCACTCCTCGCACCGGAGCACCTCGTCGGCGTCGGCGTCGCGGATCCGGTTGAGGTCGGTGGTGTTGAGCTGCAGGTGGCAGCCCTCACACTGGCCGCGACGCAACGCCGCAGCGCCGACGCCACCGGAGCTCTGCCGCAGCTTCACGTAGAGCTCGAGCAGCTCGCCCGGCACGGTCGCGGCTACCTCTGCACGATGTGAGGTCGCCTTCTCGGACTCGGCGGTGATCTCCTCGATCGTGGCGTCCCGGCGGCTCTGCGCATCGGCAAGGCCGCTGTCGATCGTCGAGAGCTCGTTCTGCAGCTCGGTCAGACGCGCCTGGATCGTCTCTCGCTGCTCCATGACCTCGAGCTCGGCGTCCTCGAGCTCGGTCTGCCTGCGGTGCAAGGACTCGATCTCCGACTGCAGGTTCTCGAGCTCCTTGGGCGAGCTGACCTGGCCGCCGTCGAGTCGCTGCTGGTCGCGCGTCATGCGACTGCGGACCTGCTCGACGTCGGTGTCGACCTTGGCCTGGTCGCGACCCAGGTCGCTGTCCTCGGTCTGCGCGCGAATGACGTCGTCTGCGAGCTCGGTACGTCGCTCCTCGAGCCCGGCGATCTCTGCGTGCTCGGGCAGCGTGGCTTTGCGGTGCGCGAGCCGGTCGAGCGTCGAGTCCAGCTCCTGGACGTCGAGCAGCCGGAGCTGATCCTCGGGAGCGGCGTTCACGTCACCTCAGCAATGCGAGTGGGCGGTCCATGGATCGGTGACGAGCCTCGACACCGAAGCCTCAACCGTAATGCCGGTCGTGGCGAGGTCAGTGACGAGCAGGTCGGCGGCCTGGTCCAACCACGGAGCTTCCGTCGCCCAATGTGCGGCGTCGATCAGCCCGATGCCGAGATCGGCGATCGCCTCCGAGGTGGAGTGGTGCTTCAAGTCCGACGTCACAAGTACGTCGGCGCCGAGCCGGGCGGCGGTCGCGGCAAGCCCGCCGCCGGATCCGCCGCACACCGCGACAGTCCGCACACCTCGTTGCGGATCCCCCGCGGCACGCACTCCCCAAGTGGTCGCCGGCAGAGCTCGCGCAACCGCCTGGGTGAAGTCCGCGAGCGTCGTTGGTGAGGCGAGCGTCCCGATCCGACCGAGACCGATCCCGGTCGGCACGTCCGCCAGCTCGACGACGTCGTACGCCGGCTCTTCGTAGGGATGCGCCGCAACGAGTGCGGCGATCACCTTTCGGCGCAGTCGTCGCGGCGCAATCGTCTCCACCCGGGCCTCGACGACATGCTCGACGACTACCGGTGTACCGATCGTCGGCGACGTGCCGGCGCCCGGGGTGAATGTCCCGATGCCCTGGCCGAGGTAGCCGCAGCGCGAGTAGTCGCCGATCGATCCGGCTCCCGCAGCCGACAACGCGTCGAGCATGCGCTCGGCGTCACCGACAGGAACGAACGTCACGATCTTGTCGACCTGGCCGCTCGCTGCCGGCGAGAGGACGTCGGTGTTACGAAGTCCGAGCGTTGCAGTCAACGCGTCATTGACGCCGGGACTCGCGACGTCGGCATTGGTGTGCGCAACATACAGCGCACAGCCGGCACTGATCAGCCGATGTACGACGCGGCCCTTCGCGGTTGTCGCAGCCACCGAGGTTGTGCCGCCGAGATACAGCGGGTGGTGAGTGACGAGCAGCTGCGCGCCGGACGCGATCGCCTCATCGGCGACCGCCTCGACCGGGTCAACGGCGAAGTGCACTCGTCGTACGTCGTCGAGAGCATCACCGCACACCAGACCGACGGCATCCCATGACTCTGCCCACGCCGGGTCGTAGCGGCCGTCGAGTGCGGCGATGATCTCCGCGAGAAGCATGCGGCCAACATACGTTGGCGGGTGTGACTACCTCGCGGCTCTGGTTGGTGCGCCACGGCGAGACCGAGTGGAGCGCATCGGGCCGGCACACGGGTAGCACCGACATCCCCCTCACCGACGAGGGTCGCGCCGCCGCGCGACAGCTCGCCGCGACCCTCGTGGGCCACACGTTCTCCACGGTGCTGACCAGCCCGCTGTCGCGGGCACGTGACACCTGCGCCCTCGCCGGCTTCGGCGACAGCGCGGTCGTCACCGACGACCTTCGGGAATGGGACTATGGCGACTACGAAGGAATCACCACCGACGAGATCCGCACGACTCACCCGGGCTGGACCGTCTTCACCGACGGCTGTCCCGGCGGTGAGAACGCCGAGCAGGTAGCGGCCCGAGCAGACCGCGTGGTCGAGCAGGCACGCCAGACCGCGGGCGACACGATCGTGTTCTCACACGGTCACCTGTTGCGAGTGCTCGCCGCCCGCTGGGTCGGCCTTCCCCCGCAGGCCGGCACGCACCTGGCGCTGGCTACCGCGTCGGTCAGCACCCTCGGCTGGGAACGCGAGATCCCAGTGATCGAAAGCTGGGACCTGACCTGACTCAACCTGTCAGACCGTGAGCACGCTATAGCGGCGTGACGGTCTGACAGGTTGAGCTAGGTGTGCGGGTGGCGCTGGGCGGGCTCTCGACCCACCGGCTGCGACGGTGCCGGAAGCAGTGCGACCCGCGGCTTGAGCGGACGAGTCACCGCCTTGTCGGCTGTGACGACGAGCTCCTCGCCGGCATGGCTCAGCACGACTTCGCCCTCGTCTCCGTCGTGCAGCGAGTATGTCGCCTCACGGTGGTCGACCTCGACCCGCAGCCGCACCCCGCGCCACCGGATCCGGAAGGCCAGGCGCGAGATTCCTTCGGGTAGAGCGGGGTCGAACGTCAGCAGACCACCGAAGTCCCGGAATCCCCCAAAGCCTGCGACCAGCGCGCTCCAGGCACCGGCGAGCGACGCCATGTGCAGTCCGTCACGGCTGTTCTGGTGCAGGTCGCGCAGGTCGATCATCGCGGCCTCGTAGGCGTAGTTGTGCGCCAGCTCGAGATGCCCGACCTCGGCCGCCATCACCGCCTGTGTGCACGCCGACAGCGACGAGTCGCGCACCGTGCGCCGCTCGTAGTAGTCGACGTTTCGCGCCTTGTCTTCTGCGGTGAACTTGTCCCCGCACCAGTGCAACGCGAGGACGAGATCGGCCTGCTTCACGACCTGCTTGCGATACAGGTCGAAGTACGGCGCCGACAGCAGCAGCGGATAGCGGTCCTTGTAGGCCTCGAAGTCCCAGGTCTCGTGACGGGTGTAGCCCTCGGACTGCGGATGGACGCCCCGCTCTTCGTCGTACGGGATGTAGACGTCGTTGGCCGCGTCGCGCCAGGTGGCCGCCTCCTCGATCGTCACGCCGTACTCGCGTGCAAGATCCGGATGACGCACGCAACCATCCGCGGCCGCAATCAGGTTGCGCGCCGCCATGAGGTTGGTGAAGACGTTGTCGTCGGCGATCGCGCTGTACTCATCCGGCCCGGTCACCCCGTCGACGTGCCACCGCCCTTGGGGGTCGTGGTGTCCCAGCGAGAGCCACATCCGTGAGGTCTCGACGAGGATCTCGAGCCCTCCGGAGCGCTCGACGGAGTCGTCGCCGGTGGCAGTGCGGTATCGCTCGACGGCATCGGCAATATCGGCATTGACGTGGAATGCCGCAGTGCCGGCCGGCCAGTAGCCGGAGCACTCCTGACCACGGATCGTCCGCCACGGGAACGCCGCGCCCTTCAGGCCGAGGCGGGTCGCGTGCTCGCGAGCAAGGTCGATCGTCGAGTGGCGCCACCGGATGACGTCGGCGGCCGCCTTCGGCTGGGTGTAGGTGAGCACCGGAAGCACGAAACCATCGGTGTCCCAGAACGTGTGTCCGTCGTACCCCGGCCCGGTCAGGCCCTTCGCCGGGATACCGCGGCGCTCCGCGCGGGCACCGGCCTGCAAGACGTGGAACAGCCCGAACCGCACCGCCTGCTGGATCTCGTGGTCGCCCACGATCTCGACGTCAGCGGACTCCCAGAAGTCATCGAGATACGCCCGCTGCTCGGCGAGCAGGCCCTCCCAGCCGGAGTAGCGCGCGCTAGAGAGAGCTGCGGCGACCTGGTCGCGCAACGACGGTCGCGATCGCTGGCTCGACCAGCCGTACGCGATGAGCTTGACCAGCCGGAGCCGCTCGCCCGGGTGCAGGTGCGTGACGACCGTTGTGCGCGCCCAGTCCTCACGGGTGTCGACGTCGCACTCGAAGCGGCCGTCGTAGTCGATCAGGTGGTCCATCCCGGCGGCCATCTGCAGCTGGCTCGCTCGGGTGTGGTGCAGCAGGATCCCGCCCTTTTCGTGGCGGAAGTGCTCGATGCCGACGAGCGGGCGGTCGAGGATCGCCGAGACGCGCGGGTCGGACTTCATCCGCGGGAGCTCTTCGTTGGCGACGAGCTCGGACTGGATGACGAATCGGATCGCCTCGTCGACCGGCTCGACGATGAACTCGATCGCAGCAACCGCTCGCTGCACGAAGGACACCAGTCGTCGGGAGCGGACCCGCACGCGTTGCCCGGCCGGCGAGACCCAGTCGAGGCGGCGGGTCAGCGTTCCGGCGCGCAGGTCCAGCACTCGCTCGTGCTGCCGCAGCTCGCCGTACCGCACATCGAGTGGCTCGTCGTTGACGAGGACGCGGATCAGCTTGCCGTCGGTCACGTTGACGACGGTCTGACCGGACTCGGGATAGCCGTAGCCGGCCTCGGCGTAGGGCAGCGGCCGCTGCTCGTAGAACGAGTTGAGATACATGCCAGGGATGCCGTGCGGCTCACCCTCGTCGAGGTTGCCGCGCATCCCGATGTGGCCGTTGGACAGCGCGAACACCGACTCGGACTGCGCGAGCAGGTCGAGTCGCAGATCGGTCTCGCGGACCGCCCATGGCTCGACCGGGTAGGCCGACTGTTCGATCACGTCTGGCCGTCCAGCAGCTCGGAGAGGTCGGTCACCACGATGCTCGCCCCGTTCTCGCGCAATGCGTCCGCCTGACCCACCCGGTCGACTCCGATGACGGCTCCGAAGCGCCCCGCCCGCCCGGCCTGTACGCCGGCGATCGCATCCTCGAAGACCGCAGCCTGCACCGGCTCCACACCGAGCAGCGCCGCAGCTTTCAGAAAGGTATCCGGGTTTGGCTTGCCCGGGATTCCCTCTTCGCGGATCGTTACACCGTCGACACGGAGTTCGACGTAGGCATCCATGCCCGTCACCGCAAGGACATCCGCCGTGTTGGCGCTCGACGAGACGACAGCCCGTCGCAGTCCCGCCTCCTTCGCCGCCTTCAGATAGCGCACCGATCCATCGAACACCTCGACCCCGCCCGCGCGGATAGTCGCGACGACGCCGACGTTCTTGCGGTTGCCAACGGCGTTGACCGTGTCGCTCCCGGGAGCGTCGCCAGGCTCGCCCTCGGGCAGATCGATCCCCCTGCTGCGCAGGAAGTCTCGTACGCCGCTCTGTCGCGGCTTGCCGTCGACGTATGCGAGATAGTCGGCGTGGTCGAACGGTCGCTGGACTGCCCCCGCCTCGTCAGGGTGATCGGTGAGGAGCTCGTCGAAGGTCTTCTTCCAAGCCGCCATATGGACCGACGCCGTGTCGGTGAGCACCCCGTCGAGGTCGAACAAGCACGCCGTCACGCCGTCGGGAAGTCCCAGCACCATTGCCCGATCCCATCACGCGGCCTGTCGGGGTGAACCAGGCATCACTAGTGGTCCAATAGATGGGTATAGGGACCAACGAGTCCCCTGGAGGCGGCTATGAGCGCACCTGCTCCCAATCCCAACCCTCCGAAACCACTCGGCGGCGACCTTCGTACGGCGCTCGGCCGGGCACACGAAGCGGCCATGACGTTGCTCGCCGATCCCGAAGGCAGCCGCCTCGACGTCGTGTCGTGGCTGTCGGCACATATCGCCGCCTTCGAGCACACGATCTACCCGGTCGCGAAGCGGCGGATCGCTGACGGCAGGACTTTGCTGGAGGAGGACCGCACTGTCGTCTCGCAGCTGACCCATCTGCTGCGCATCGTCGAGCGATCTCACAGCGGCGACGTACTGGCGTCGAACGTGTCGCAGCAGGGCCTTCACGAGCGCCTTACCTCGCTGGTAGCCGAACACAGCGAGGTCCAGACCCGAATCGTCGATGCAATCGATCACACTCTCGACCCAGCGGAGACCGCAAGCCTGGCCCGCGACTATGCCGAGGCGCTCGCCCACGCACCTACCCGGCCGCATCCGCACCTGCACAGCCGCCTGCTGTACCGCCTCGATGCGCTGCGCGATCACGTCATGGACACGATGGACAGCCGCCACGTGCCGTTCCCTCGGATGCCTAAAGCGCGAATAGTGCCGGGCCGCTGGGGCTCATATCTGCTCGGGCAACCGCACGAGCTAGGTGAAGACGAACATCCTCCGAGTTGAACGTTTGCATGTCAGGCTGGACCGGATTCGCCCTATTTCTCTACGATTGTCCGAAAGACGCTCGCTGAGTCGTCTCGGATCCACATCCAAAGGAGCGAAACCGTGAGCGGACGTCGACTCGCACTTCGGCTTGGCGCTGGCCTGGCCGGCCTGACCACCATTGCCTCACTCGGCCTGGCAGCCCCTCAGGCCGCGTCGGCCTCGGGCTTCCTGCCGACCACCACCACCGTGACATCCGGCGGCGCATTCGCCGACGTTCCCGGCATCCGGGTCCCGCTGAGCGCGCAGGTCGCACTCCTTGCCCCGCTCCCGCTGCTGACCAAGACCGGCGTCGGCCTGCTGCTGACCCCGAGCAGCTCGGTCTACTTCACGGTGTCTGGCCCGGGCCTCGGCGCGGCCGGCATCGACACGCCGCTCGCTCCGTTGAGCCACTGCCTCGTCCTGCTGTCCGCATGCACGGCGTCCAGCTCGATCTTCCTCAGCGGCGCACCGGTTGGCATCTACACCGTTGTCGCCCACTACTCGGGTGACGACCTGGCGGCCGCGAGCCTCGGCGCCGGAGCCTTCGCGCTCACCTCGACCGCCCCGGTCGTCGTAGGCACCTAGCCCAATCGTTTGAACCGACCCGGGATCGGGGCCCCTGGCCTCGGTCCCGGGTCGTTCTATGTCAGCGCCCGGTCCATCGCAGTCGACAGCGCTCCCAGAGCCTCGACCAGCACCTCCTGCGGGAGGTAGCCGAACCCGAGCCGGAAGACGTCCGGGCCGTCGCCGAACCACATGCCCGAGGCAGGCTGCAGCTCCAGCTCAGGCAGCACCTGCCAGAAGCGTTCGACCGCCTGTGGACTGAAGGCGTCACCGCATAGCCGCATGCAGCACAGCGCACCGCCATCCGCGTCGGGCACCGTCAGCCAGCCGACCCGCGCGGCCGGGCACACGTCCTTCATCGCCACTAGCAGCGCCGTCAGGCTGTCCATCGACGTGGTCACGCCACTCGGGTTCTGTGGCGAGGCGATGCTCACCAGCCGAGTGTGTGGCGAAAGTGCAGCGACGACCTGATCGACGTCGAGTCGATAGCCGTCGTCGAACCGGCCTGCCACCTCGGTAACGATCGCGCCGCAGGCAGTGAGGGCATCGCGGCTCGGCGGGAAGCAGGGACCCTGCAGCACCGCCTCGCCGCCGCCACCGCAGAGCTCGAACGCCAGCAGGAAGAGCCCGAGCACAGTCCCCTGGGTGGTCAGCACGCTGTCAGCACTCACGCCGCTGACCTCGGCCGCGAGGTCACGCAACGCGCCGAGCCCGGCCGCCGATCCATAGCCGAGCCGTAACCGTCGGAGCTCGTCGGGATCGATGGTCGCGAGCAGATCACCGAGGGTGAGGTCGCGGGAGGTGCTCTCCGCGAGGTTGAGCCGCAGGTTCACCTCGAGCAGCGAGATGATCTCGTTCTTCGGGAACCCATCTATCGGCCGTCGGGTTTGGTCGCCCGAAAGCGGAACTGATAGTCCACGGGCTCGATAAACACTTCGCTGAGACCGGCCGCGCTAAACCGGTCGGCGGCAGTCTCCATCGCGACGGGCACGTATGTGTCGTCGATATGCGCGTCGCGCATGAACTCGGAGTCGATCGCATCGACGCCGACGAACATCCCGCCGGGCATCAGTAGTCGAGCGACCTCGGCGAAGAGCCGGTCCTGCGATGCGGGTGAGGCCATGTGATGCAGCATCGAGAAACAGAGCACCGTCGAGAACTCGCCGCCGGGCAGCCCGGTCTGCGTTGCGTCGGCGTTCAGCACTTCCACGTTGCTGCCGGCCAGCCGCTGCGCCAGCTTCGAAGCAAGGTCGGTATCGAGCTCTACCGCCGTCAGTGAGGAGACCCTGGGCCAGACAAGGTCGGTCGTGAGGCCCGGTCCCGGACCGATCTCGATGACGGTGTCACCGAGGTCGCCAACGCTGTCGACCCAGGGCAGCAGCTCGGTCTTCAGTCGCTCCGCCCATTCGGGGCTGGCCAGGTAGTCGAGGTGTCCCTTGTTCACGTCCACCATTAGACGCTGCGCCGCCTCGAGAAGTCCTGATTCTCGAGGTCGACAGTCAGGCCATTGCGCCTTGGTGGATCGCGTTGACGACTCGCGTCACCCCTTCGGTGCGGGTGAGATCAACGGCGCCGCGCATCTCGATGATTCGAAGCAGCGGATACAGCGTGTCGAGCACAGCCCAGGTCCGTTGATGTATCGCCTCGGTCATCGTCACACCGGTGGTGATCGGTCGACGGGACGCGACGCCAGCGTTGCCGAGATCCAGGCTGATTTGCGCGGTCACGGCTCGCCAGAAGACGAGTACGTCGTCAACACCTTCGTCGTCCGGAATCCGACCCTCGGCCTGCAGCCGCTCGGTCTCGCTGAGCATGCGCCGCATGTAGTCGACGAACTCCCTGCCGTCTTCCGGCGCATACGGCTGTGTTACCAACTTGGGCATGGACCTCACCTCGGTAGGGATCCTGCTACAAGAAAGCGCGCGAAGGAAGGACGGTAGTGGAGAGGCCTGCATACAGCTGGCCCGTCCTCTAACCTGACGTCGATCGAATACTTGCTACACGTCAGAGGGAATCCATTGACCGCTCGGGGGGCGCCGACGCGGGCCAGCCTGTCTACCGACGACATCGTCGAGACAGCCCTGGAGCTGATCGCCGAGTACGGCGTGGAACAGCTGTCGATGCGCCAGCTCTCTGCACGCCTCGGCTCATCACTCGGCGCAACGTACCGTCATGTGGCAACCAAGGAAGAGCTGCTCCATCTGTGCGGCGAGCAGGTCATCGGACGCAGCTTCCGCCCGCTCGCCCCAGGCGAGGATCCACTCGCCTGGATTCGCGAGCGGGTCTTGGACTTGTACGACGTCCTGCGCACCTACCCGGGCATGGCGGCGTACATCATCAGCCAACCCGACATCGTCACGATGGAACTCATCACCGCGGTTCAGGACGCGCTGGTCGCCACCGGACGATCAGCAATCTCCAGCGACCACGCACGACTGGTGCTGTTCTTCTACTGCAGCGGCGCACTCCTGACCGACGCGGCCACACTGTTCGCCAACGCCGGCATTGCAGAGCCAAGGCAGCTCATTGCCGACGGGCTGGACTACATCCTCCAGACCAGCGCCGGGTCGAATCGCGACGCGGCGCCCCGACGAACTCTCCGCCGGGGTCGCCGCGACGCCCCCTGATGCTGCGCGCTAGCTGTAACGACCACGGACGTTGTTGACGGCGTGGTGTCTTGATCTGGGAGGACCTCCGGTCCTGAGTGGCGGTGTCTAAGTCGCTGCTCGTTCCGGAGGTCCTCTGTGTCGCACCGTAATGCTCGGACGAA
>DATAVE010000184.1:0-3604 GCA_036267875.1 Mycobacteriales bacterium | reverse complement strand
AGCTCCGGCCGGCTGGAGCACGACGGTGCACCGCATCGGCGGCACCGTTGTGGTGATGGATCGCTTCGACCCCCTGGAGTGGATGCGGCTCGTCGAGGAGCACAAGGTCACCCACACGCAGATGGTTCCGACGTACCTCGTGCGGTTGCTCAAGCTCGCCGACGCGACGCGGGGCCGCTACAACCTGTCAAGCCTGCAGATGGTCGTGCACGCCGCGGCGCCATGTCCGCCTGAGGTGAAGCGCGCCGCGCTCGGCTGGCTCGGCCTGATCGTCTACGAGTACTACGCCGCGAGTGAAGGAACCGGCTTCTGCGCGATCGGACCGCAGGAGTGGCTCGACCATCCCGGCTCGGTGGGCAAGTCGTTGCTCGGCAGCGTGCACATCGTCGACGAGAACGGCAACGAGCTGCCGATCGGCGACGAGGGCGAGATCTGGTTCGAGGCAATCCACCGCTTCGCCTACCACGGTGATCCGGAGAAGACCGCGAAGGCCTTCAACGACAAAGGCTGGAACTCGATCGGTGACATCGGGCGCCTCGACGAAGACGGCTACCTCTACCTGACTGACCGCGTATCAAACATGATCATCTCGGGCGGCGTGAACATCTACCCGCGCGAAGCCGAGGACGTCATCATCGGCCACTTCGCGGTCGAGGACGTCGCGGTCATCGGTACGCCGGATGAGGTCATGGGCGAAAGGGTCACAGCGTTCGTACAGCTCCGCGACGGCGAACCCGCCTCGCCACAGCTGGCCGATGAGCTCATCGAGTTCTGCCGCGAGCGGCTCTCACACTTCAAGTGCCCGCGAGAGATCCGCTTCGTCGACTCGCTCCCCCGCCTACCAAACGGCAAGCTCCTCAAGCGAATGCTCACGTCGAGCCCTACGTAAGTTGCGTAACACCCGCCCAGAAACGCCGCCTACGTAGGGCTCGGCGGGGTGTTCGGGTCCGGTCAGACGTGTGCGGCGGCCTCGAGCCAAGTAGTGAACTCGCACGCCAGGTGCCAGCGGTGAGCCGCCGGCATGGCCGGGCCGATGAGCCACGGGAACTCGACGGTGAGAAGCACGCGCGCGCCGTCGGTTTCGTCGCGCAACTGGTGGCGAATGCCGCCGAGGACCCGCCCGTCGTTGAGACGGGCGGCGCCCGCCATCTGGATCGGGTAGCTCGGGTCGATCGGGGTGATGAGACCTTCCGAGTCGGTGAGATCGATGGAGAACCGCGAGGCGAACGGTGACCCGCCGGTGGTCTCCCACACCTCTTGCCCCCTGCCCTCGACGGTCCGGAAGAGGTGATGGTCGGGGCAGGCTTCCAGGAACGACGCCTCGTCGTCGGCGTCGGTGTGCTCGGCGTACCAGGTCGGGAGCTGGTCAGCTTTCGCGCCGGGGACGAAGATCTCGACCTGCGACAACCGCCGGCGTCGGCCCGACCAGCGCGCGAGGGCTCCGGTAACTCGATCGGACACCGCAACCTCGCGCGCCAGCTTTTGCTCGATGGCATCACGCCCGATGCGGATCTTCGTGTCCAGCAGTGCCTTGCGCAGGACGGTGAGGTCACCGGCAGACACCGGAGCGCCGAGACTTCGGAGCTGTTTGGCCGCCCGTTTGGTCTCCCAGGCTTGGACATCTGTCTGCGCGATCGGCTTGGTGCCGAACCACACCTGGATGCCGGTATCAGTCACCAAGACCACTCCGTCCTAATGCAAGTCAACTGCGTTAGGACGCTAGCCGTCGATTCAGACAGACGCAAGTTCCTTGCAATAAGATCGGCGGATGACTTCCAGCGAAGTCCGGCGACGACCCGGCGGCCGGAGCGCGAAGGTGCGCAGCAGGGTCATTGCGGCCACGCTGGAGGTGTTCTCCGAGGCTGGGGCGACTGACCTCACCATCGCTGAGGTCGCCAGGCGAGCCAACGTTCACGAGACCTCGATCTACCGGCGGTGGGGCACTCGCGAACGGCTGATGCTCGAAGCTCTGGCGGAGTTCAGCGGGGATGTGCTGCCTGTCCCGAACACCGGGTCGGTGCGTGGCGACCTTGTCGCGTTCGGGCGGGCGCTGCTCGGCTATGCAAGCTCGCCCTTGGGCGAGGCGCTCCTACGGTCTATGGCCTCGAGTACTGACGATGACGCCTCCGCAGAGGTTCGCAAGATGTTCTGGCAGACGCGTCTTGCGGCCTGTCAGCTGATCGTCGAACGCGCCGTCCGTCGCGGTGAGCTCCCCGAGGCCGTCAACCCGCGGCTGCTACTCGAAGGGTTCATCGCCCCGATTCACTTCCGGCTGCTGCTCACGCGAGAGGCGATCGACGACAGCGATCTCGAGCTACTCGCCTCGATCACGATCAGCGCGAGTGCATCACGGAACCTGGTAGGCGATCAGCGTGCCGAGACCCACGACGGCGCAAGCGCCGACCGACGCCGCAAGACCAGGAAGGCTCCCGAGTAGATGGCGCCGGGAGCGGTATAGCGGAAGCACCACCGCCACCGCGATGCCGAGGGCGAGCTGTAGGTGCCAGTAGCGGGCCGGGGTAGAGAACTCGAGCTTCCTGACGCCGTATACGGCCTCACCGACCAACAGTCCGCCGAGCACTCCGGCGCCCAACGCCGCCCTGGTCCGGTTTTCGCGACGGAGCCACGACGCGGCCACCCCGACCAGCGGGCCAGCGACGCAGCTGGCTGCGGTCCACAACACCACCTGGTGCTGCGATACCGCCCACCCGCGGATGTCCTGGGCGACGTAGAAGCCCATCACCAGCGAGATCAGCGTCACTACTGCGGAGGCGATCGAGGTGATCGCACTTCGAGTGGTCAGGGCGACGGCGAAGGCGACTACCAGCCACGGACCGGCGGAGTTGCCCAACGGCTCGAGTGAGAACGGCAGGTGGGGAACCGACCATTCGATGACGGCACCAACGGCTGCCCCGACCACAACCGCCGAGGCGAGCCGAGCGACCGTCGCCGACCGAACGCTGCTGAGACTGGGCACCACTCCAACGTAGGTCGGGCCGGGAGATGATGCTCCGGTGACCGATTCTCTGAGTGACTTCACCCGCGAGCCGTTCAGCGCCGACGGCAAGACCAAGGACATCTACCGGCTCGGCTCCGGGCCAGCGGTGATCGTGATCTCCGAGATCCCGGGAATCACTCCTGGAGTTGCGGGCTTCGCCCGCAAGGTTGCCGACCGCGGATGTACGGCGGTCATGCCGCATCTGTTCGGCGAACCCGGTAAGGACATCACCGCCGGGTACACGCTGAAGTCCCTCGCCCAGGTCTGCATCTCCAGCGAGTTCACGAAGATGGCGACGAAGCAGTCCGGCAAGATCACGACCTGGCTGCGCGCCCTTGCCCGTACCGAGCACGAGCGGTGCGGCGGACCCGGCGTCGGCGTGGTCGGCATGTGCTTCACCGGCGGCTTCGCGCTCGGCATGATGGTCGACGCTCCGGTGGTCGCGCCCGTGCTGAGCCAACCGTCGGTGCCCTTCCCGATCGGCTCACGCCGCAAGGCCGATCTTGGGATCTCCGATGCGGAGCTGGCCGTGGTCAAGGAGAAGGTCGCCGCGGGCGGATGTGTGATGGGGCTTCGCTTCACCGGCGACCCAATGGCTCCCGGCGA
>DATAVE010000183.1:0-2367 GCA_036267875.1 Mycobacteriales bacterium | reverse complement strand
CGCAGCTCGTCGATGCTCTCGGTGATATCGGCGAGGGCACGGTGCCCGCCGTTCTTCGCCGGCGCGTTGTAGTAGGCCCGTGGGTACCAGCGGCGCGACAGTTCCTTGATCGAGGAGACGTCGATCATCCGGTAGTGCAGGTGGGCGTCGAGGCGCGGCATGTACTTCGCGATGAAGGTGCGGTCGGTCGCGATCGTGTTGCCGCACAGTGGCGCCTTGCCCGGCTCGGGGACGTACTTCTCGAGGTACTCCATGACGAGGTCCTCAGCTTGCTCGACGGTCGTTGCGGCATGCCGGATCTCGTCGAGCAGTCCGGACGACGTGTGCATGTCCCTGACGAACGCGTCCATCCCCACGAGCTGTGACGGGGTCGCGGAGATGACGATGTCGAGGCCGTCGTCGAGCCGGTTGAGCTCGGCATCGGTGACGACCACCGCGATCTCCACGAGGACATGGCGCTCGGGATCCAGGCCGGTCATCTCGCAGTCGATCCAGACCAGCGGACCGCCGTTTCGCTGGTCGTTCGTCATGACGACAAGGGTTGCACGGACCTACCCTTGCCGTGGCCTGTCAGGATCTTTCAGGCCGTTCGGCGCCCGTAGCTCAGTGGATAGAGCAGTTGCCTTCTAAGCATCTGGTCGCAGGTTCGATCCCTGCCGGGCGCGCGTGGGAAGCAGTCATATGACGGCGCATGCCGAGCGGATCGAGGCGCGGCGGCGTTGGTGGGGGACCGGCAAGGCCGTCCTGGTCCGCGCCAGCGTCAGCCTGATCTCGTCCTTGCTGCTGCTGAACATCATCGGAGCCGTCGCAACCGGTCTCGTCGCGGTGTTCGTGGTGCCCGAGCCTCACAAGCTGAAGGCGTCGGCAAGCCTGACGACGTACATCGTGCTTGCCGCGGTCTACTTCGTCGTGGCGACCGTTGGCGGAGTTGCGATGGGGGCGCGGTCGCTGTCCAGCCTCGCCGAGTGGCTTCCCTCCGAGCGGCCACCCACGCCGGAGCAGCAGCTGCGGGTGATGCGAGGTCCGCGCAGCCTGGCACGTGGCATCGGCGTGCTGTGGTTCGGCGCGACCGTGCTGTTCGGTCTGCTGACGCTGCATTACTCGCCGGATGCCGGGCTGCGGATCACGGCGATCATCGGGCTCAGCGGCATCATCACCAGCGCCGTCACGTTCCGGCTCGCCGAGCGGCTGCTGCGGGAAGCGGCCGCTCGGGCGCTCACTGCCTCCGACCATCCGCAGCGGATCGCCCAGTCCGTCGCGGTGCGTTCGATCATGACTTGGGTGGCCGGCACCGGCACGCCGGTGTTCGGCGTCGTGCTGCTCGGGGTCGCCAGCCTCGTCGACGGCGTCGGCAGTCGCCGTGAGCTGGCCGTCGCTACGGCGGTCCTCGGTGCGAACTGCTTGGTTGCCGGCTTCTTCACGACGTTCTTCGTCACCCGTGCGACCGCCGACCCGATCATCTCGGTACGCCGGGCGCTGGCGCGGATCGAGGCTGGTGAGCTGGATGTGTCGGTGCCGGTCTACGACGGCACCGACATCGGGCTGCTGCAATCGGGCTTCAACCGCATGGCGGCCGGGCTGCGTGAACGCGAGCAGCTACGCGACCTGTTCGGTCGACATGTCGGCGTCGACGTTGCGCGGCGGGCGCTCGAGCAGGGGGTGAAGCTCGGCGGCGAGCAACGTGACGTTGCGGTGCTCTACATCGACATCGTCGGCTCGACGAAGATTGCCGGCCGGCTGCCTCCGGTCGAGGTCGTCGAGCTGCTGAACCGGTTCTTTGCCACCGTCATCGATGTGGTTGAGGCGCAGGGCGGCTCGATCAACAAGTTCGCTGGCGACGCGGCGCTCGCGATCTTCGGCGCGCCCGTCCCGCTGGAGACCCGTCACGCGTGTGCTCTTGACGCCGCCCGATTGCTTGCCCGTCGGGTGGCCGACGAGGTGCCGGAGGTCGACTTTGGGATCGGCGTCGCCTCGGGCATCGCGGTCGCCGGAAATGTGGGCGGAACCAGCCGGTTCGAGTACACCGTGATCGGCGATCCGGTGAACGAGGCTGCGCGGCTTGGCGAGCTCGCGAAGACGCTTCCAGGACGGGTTGCCGCGTCCGGTGAGACGGTCGATGCCGCCGCCTGTGAGGGCTGGACTGTCGCCGACGAGGTCGAGTTGCGAGGCCGCGCGATGTTGACTCGCGTGTGCGTGCCACAGCGGGATTCCTGACGCGGGCGCGCCGCGCGGCTATGGTGCGCCCGTGCTGCTAGAGGTCGAGCACGTCACGGTGCGGTTCGGTGGTCTCACCGCTCTCGCGGACGTGTCGGCTGCCATCGCCGAGGGCGAGGTCGTCGGTGTCATCGGCCCGAACGGCGCCGGCAA
>DATAVE010000182.1:0-22436 GCA_036267875.1 Mycobacteriales bacterium | reverse complement strand
CCGACGGTCTTCGCCGACGTCGACAACTCGATGACGATCGCGCAGCAGGAGATCTTCGGGCCGGTGCTCGTCGTCATCCCGTTCGAGAACGACGACGACGCGGTAAGGATCGCGAACGACAGCCAGTACGGCCTGTCTGGCATGGTCACATCAGCCGACGAGGGCCGTGCGCTCAACGTCGCGAAGCGGATCCGGACCGGCACGGTCACCGTCAACGGCGGGATCTGGTACGGCGCCGACTCGCCGTTCGGTGGCTACAAGAACAGCGGCATCGGCAGGCAGAACGGCGACGAAGGCTTCGAGCAGTACCTCGAGACCAAGACCTACGCGGTTCCTGCCACGGTCTGATGACGGACACGGTCCTCGAGGCTCACCGGGCCAAGCCGGAGATCTCGCCTTGGAACTCACCGTTCTGGACCGGCGGCGAAGTGGGCGAGCTCCGGTTGCCGAAGTGCGATGGGTGCGGCGAGTATCTGCACCCATCGCAGACGGTGTGTCCGCGTTGCCATGAAGCGAAGCGGACTTGGGTTGCCGTCAGCGGCAAGGCCACGGTCGTCGGCGTGACCATGAACCACCAGATGTTCATGCCGAGCTTCAACCCGCCGTACGTCATCGCTGTAGTGATCATCGACGAGGCACCGCACGTGCGGCTGACGACCAATCTGGTTGGCGTCGCCAGCGAGGATGAGCTTCGGGTCGGGCAGCGGGTGAAGGTTCGCTTCCTCGAGCAGGACGGCATCTGGTTCCCGCTCTTCGATCCGCTCGACGAGCCGGATGTGCCGGTGGCAGATCTGGTGGCGCCGCCGGTCGTTGTCACGCGACCACCGGCGTCGTCGGAGCGGTACGAGCACAAGGTCGCGATCACCGGAATCGGGATGTCGCAGGTCGGCAGGCGGCTGATGCGCCCGCCGATCAGTCTCACCGTCGAGGCAGCCAAAGCTGCGGTCGCTGACGCCGGACTGACGCTCGACGACATCGACGGGCTGGCGACCTGGCCCGGTGCCATGGGCGGTGGCGGCGGCATCACGGAGGGCGGCGTACCCGCCCTCGAAGAGGCGCTGGGCATCCACCCGACCTGGCACAACGGGGGTCTCGAGCAGTCGGCGCAGACCGGCGCGATCGTCAACGCGATGCTTGCCATCGCTAGTGGGCTTTGCAAGCACGTCCTGTGTTTCCGCACCGTCTGGGAGGCGACGAACACCGAGCTGCTGCGCACCGGCGGCTTGCCGCTGCCGAAGGGCGGCGCGGTCGGCGGAGACTTCCAATGGCGGATTCCGTTCGGTGCGGCAAGCGCATCGAACTGGATCGCGATGCAGGCGTCTCAGTACTTCGCGAAGTTCGGCGCCGACCGGGTGATGCTCGGCCAGATCGCGATCAACAACCGTCGCAACGCGGCGCTGAACCCGCTCGCGATCTACACCGAGCCGATGACGATGGATGACTACATGTCGGCGCGGATGATCTCCACGCCACTAGGTCTCTACGACTGTGACGTCCCGTGTGATGGCTCGGTCGCGATCATCGTCTCGGCGCGAGAGACCGCGAAGGACCTGCGGCAGACGCCGATCTTCGTCGACGCTGCGGGCACGCAGATCACCGAGCGCCAGTCCTGGGACCAGGGCACGATGACCCACCTGCCCAATGTCTGGGGTCCGGCGGCGCACCTGTGGAGTCGCGCGTCGGTCACTCGCGACGACGTCGACGTGGCGCTGCTCTACGACGGGTTCAGCTTCAACACCGTGGCCTGGCTCGAGGGGCTCGGGTTCTGTGGCCTCGGCGAGGCGGCGGACTTCGTCAAAGACGGCACCCGGATCGCGCTCGACGGCGAGTTGCCGGTGAACCCGCACGGCGGCCAGCTCTCGGCCGGTCGCACTCATGGCTTCGGCTTCGTTCACGAAGCGGTCACCCAGCTTCGCGGTGACGCCGGCGAGCGTCAGGTCGACGACGTACAGGTCGCCATCTGCGGAATCGGTGGCGGCGTACCCGGGGGAGCATTCCTCTTCACGAAGTAGATCACCGGGATTATGGGGCGAGGTTGTCGTTCGTTGCGTCGTAGACCCAGGACAGGTCGGCGTTGTCGAGGCGCTCGTGCCACTCGGCGGGTGCCGCGTCCATCAACGTGGCGAAGTCCCAATAGTCCTTCCAGAGTGTGATGACGCCGTCGGCGACGGTCATCACGCTGACGAACGGCAGCGACGCTGTCTCACCCGTCGGCCAGTGCCACACCCTCGCGGTGTTCGGTCATGACCAGCCCGTCCTGCGCGACATGCGATCCGGTCCCAGTCACGGTCGTAGAGGGCCGCCCCGAGGCCGCGCACGACCTCGACGTTGTCTGTCATTCGGTCAACTGCGGACGAGTACGCCGGGGCGGGCGCCGGTTGCTTCACCTTCGCGGTAGGTGACGACGCCGCGTTTGATCGTGGCGACGTACCCCTCGGCGCGCTGCACCACCCGGGTGCCTCCGGCCGGCAGGTCCGCAACCACGACGGGTGGCAGCAGGCTCAGCCGGTCGTAGTCGATCAGGTTGAGGTCGGCGAGCATGCCCGGCTCAATCGTCCCGCGATCGGTCATGCCGTAGAGCCGCGCGGTGTCATGGGTCTGCTTACGGACCACGAACTCCAGCGGCAGGCGCTCGCCTCGGGTGCGGTCGCGGGTCCAGTGCGTGAGCATGTACGTCGGCATCGACGCGTCGCAGATCGAGCCGCAGTGCGCCCCGCCGTCGGCGAGCCCGACGGCCGACCGCGGATGCATGATCATCTCCCGAACGTGGTCCAGGTTGCCGTTGCTGTAGCCGAGGATCGGGATGTACAGCAGCCCTTGGCAGTCGTTCTCGAGCATCGCGTCGTAGGCGATGTCCAGCGGCGATCGGCCGGTGGCATCGGCGATGCCGGCCAGCGAGAGCTCGTAGCCGGGCTCGTAGTCCGGTGGGTCACCGAGGACGTACGTCTGCGCACTCGCTCGGGCGATCCGCTTCGCGGTCTGTGGGTCTGGCTCGTAGCCGATGGTCCGGGCGCGGAACTCGGGGTCGCGCACGACGGCTTTGAACTCATCCCAGGGCAGGCGCTTCGCCTTGAGCAGGCCGTACTCGGGAACGGAATCGAAGAAGCAGAACGTCGTACGGAATCCCGACAGCAACCCGGTCGGTCGGCCCGCCACCTGAGCCCACAGGTCGGCGCCGTTGTCGACCGCCTTTCGGGAGGTTTCCATCAGCTCGCGCCACAGGTCGGGAGCGGCGTCGACCTGCAGGAGCGCGAAGGTCACTGGCCGGCCGATCTCCGACGACAGCCGATGCATCCAGTCGACTTCCTTGGCGGGATTGATGACGTCCTCGCCGGCCGAGCCGACCGGTGCGAGCTCGATGACGCCCTTGCCGAGGTCGCCGAGGGCGCTGCAGATCCCGAAGATCTCGTCCTCGGCGGCAAATGTTCCCGGCACAGGCTCGCCGTCGATTGCGATGTGGCCGATGGTGCGAGACATCGAGAACCCAAGAGCACCAGCGTCGACAGCTTCGGCGACGATCGCCTTCATCTGCGCGATCTCTTCGGGCGACGCCGGCTCATTGCGCGCGCCGCGGTCTCCCATCACGTAGGCACGTACCGGACCATGTGCGATCTGGGCACCGACGTCGACGGTCCAGCGTCGCTTCGCGAGTACGTCGAGGTACTCCGGGAATGTCTCCCACGTCCAGTCGATGCCTTCGGCGAGCGCTGTGCCGGGGATGTCCTCGACACCTTCCATCAGGCCGATCAGCCAGTCCTGCTTGCCGTCCTGCACGGGCGCGAATCCCACGCCACAGTTGCCCATGACGACCGTCGTAACGCCGTGCCACGAGGTCGGTGTCAGGTCCTCGTCCCACGTCGCCTGGCCGTCGTAGTGCGTATGGATGTCGACGAATCCCGGTGTCACCAGCAAGCGGGTGGCATCGATCGTCTCGGTCGCGTCGACCACCGAGCCCGGCTCGACGACAGCGGTGATCTGGCCGCCGTCGATGACGACGTCGGCAGACCTCGCGTCCGCGCCGGTCCCGTCGACAACCGTCCCGCCGACAATCACCAGATCATGAGGCACGCAGCCATCCTTTCTGGCTGGAGTAGCCCGGGCAAGTGTTGTCCCGATCGGCCGCTACCGTCGGCCGCGTGGCGACGGCGGACGATCTTCGGAGAATCGCGCTTGGACTTCCCCACGTGGTCGAGATCGACAGTGAGGGCTTCGACTTCCGGGTCGGTAACAAAGGCTTCGTCTGGTCCTATCCCGAGCGGCGCCCGGGCAAGCCACGGGTGGTCCGGCTCGATATCGCCGTGCTCTACGTCGAGGACGAGGCCGAGAAGCAGGCGCTGGTGCTGGGCGAGCCGGATGTGTTCATTGACCCGGGTTGGGATGGCTGGCCGTACGTGCTTCTTCGCCTCGGCAAGGTCAACGTCGCTCGGTTGCGCGAGCTAGTCACCGACGCGTGGCGCATGCGCGCCCCGGAGGGCCTCGACGACTAGTCGGGTGGGTTGGGAAGCTTCCGACGGTTGCTGCTGATCTCCTTGGCCGCGCCGAGGTAGCCGAGCAGTTTCAGATAGAGCTTGTGGTTGTCGCGAGAGATGTAGGAGTGCACCCGCTTCTCCAGCAGCGGCCGCAGGATCGGGCTCATCACGTGGTAGGTCTCGACGAAGGTCAGCCGGGTGCGCGTGCCGCCGTCGAGCGACTCCAGCTCGTGCCAGCCCTCACCGCGCGACCACAGCGGCTTGCCGACGCCGCGGTAGTGCGCGCGCTCGAGCGGCACGACCTTCCAGACGACCTCCCAGGACCGGGCCTTGCCACTGGAGAGCAGGTACCTGGGCACCTCGAAGACGCAGGTACGGACGAGGCCCTCGCCGTTCGAGTCACCCTCGAACCAGATCTCCATCGACCCGCCGGGATAGGTGACCGTGCGGGGGCTGGACGCATCCGCCGGGGGAGGCATGTGCAACATGCCCCACACCTTCTTCGGGGGAGCGTCGACCTCGAAGACGGTCTCGAAACGCTGCATCTACTCCGTAGCTCCCCACTCGTTCCAGAAGGTGATCTGTTCGACCGGCGGTCGCTCCGCGGGCTTGAAGTCGGTGCCGATCGTGTACGCCACCGGCAGCAAGGCGATCTGCAGTACGTCGTCGGGAATCCCCAGCGCCTCCGCGACCACCTTCTCCTGGAACAGGTGCAAGGTCGTGAAGACCGAGCCGAGGCCGCGGGAGCGAAGCGCGAGCTGGAAGCTCCACGTTGCCGGGATGATCGAGCCGTAGACGCTCGCCGCAACCGCGTTGCCCGACGCTGGGTCGTAGTCCTTCTTCACACAGGGGATGACCATCGCCGGCACCTGCTCGAGCAGCTTGGCCAGAGAGACGGCGCTCTCGTACACCCGCTGCGTCTGGGCATCTTGTTCGGCGCCGGCAGCCTGTTCGAGGTAGGCAAGCCCGACCTTTCGATAGGCGTCGGCGACGATCGCCTTCTTCTGCGGGTCGGTGACGACCATCCAGCGCCAGGTCTGCGAGTTGCTCTGGGTAGGCGCCTGAACCGCGAGCCGCAGGCAGTCGAGGATGACCTCCCGCTCGACGGGACGGTCGAGATCGAGGCGCTTTCGAACCGCTCGAGTCGTCGAGAGCAGCCGGTCAGTTTCCGCAAGATCAAACGGGGCGCCCACGGCGTGCATCCTGTCTCGCGGAAGTGAGGTTCTCGAAAAACGTACAGGGGATTCCCCATCGGGCCAAGAGGCTCTAAGGTGAGGGAGAAGAGGCCCAGTCGAGGATGAGTGAGGCAGCGGCATGCGCGTTGAAGACATGATCCTGGTGAGCGTCGACGACCACGTCGTCGAGCCGCCGAACATGTTCGACAACCACGTTCCTGAGAAGTGGCGTGACCAGGCGCCGAAGAGCGTCAAGAAGGCAGAGGGCCACGAGGTCTGGGTCTTCGAGGGCAACGAGATCCCGAACATCGGGCTCAATGCCGTCGCCGGCCGTCCGCCCGAGGACTACGACATGAACGTCACGTCGTACAGCCAGATCCGCAAGGGCACGTACGACATCCACGAGCGGGTCCGGGACATGAACGTCAACGGTGTCCTCGGTTCGATGTGCTTCCCGTCGTTCCCGCAGTTCTGCGGCCAGCTGTTCAGCCGGGCCCAGGACAAGGAACTCGGCTACGTGATGCTCCAGGCCTACAACGACTGGCACATCGACGAGTGGTGTGGCTCCTACCCGGGTCGCTTCATCCCGCTGTCGCTCCCGCCGATCTGGGACCCGGAGCTGATGGCCAAGGAGGTCGCGCGGGTCAAGGCCAAGGGCTGCAACGCGGTGACTTTCAGTGAGGACCCGGCGAAGCTTGGCTGGCCGTCGCTGCACTCCGAGCACTGGGACCCGTTCTGGAAGGCGTGTACCGACAACGAGATGACGATCGCGCTGCACATCGGCTCGTCATCGACGCTGCTGATGCTCGACGACGCGCCGATCGACGTGATGATCACCCTCACACCGATGAACCTGTTCCAGACCGCCTCGAACCTGATCTGGTCGCCGGCGCTCAAGCGCTTCCCGAAGCTGCAGTTCGCGCTGTCGGAGGGCGGGATCGGCTGGCTGCCGTACTTCCTCGAGCGCATCGACTACGTGTACGAGCGTCACCGCTACTGGACCGGCCAGGACTTCGGTCACCAGCTGCCGAGCCAGCGAGCGCGGGACAACTTCACGTTCTGCTTCATCGACGACAAGGCCGGCGTCGCGAACCGCGAGCTGATCGGCATCGACAACATCACGTGGGAGTGCGACTATCCGCACTCCGACTCGATGTGGCCGACCGCGCCTGAGGCCGTCATGAAGCACTTCGACGGGGTCAGCGACGAGCACATCGACAAGATCACGCACCTCAACGCGATGCGGGCCTTCAACTACGACCCGTTCGTGCACATCCCGAAGGACCAGGCCACGGTCGGCGCGCTGCGGGCGCAGGCGACGGACGTGACGACCTCGGGTATCAACTGACCGACAACCTGGGTCCGCTGGTTCCAGCGGACGAGTTCTTCACGCACCAGATTGTCGCGACCTTCGGCTCGGTCGCGTCCTCGGATCCTGGCTGGACCGAGAAGGTCTGGATGACCGTGCATGCACGGGATGGCTCGATCCAGGCTTGCTTCGGCTTGGGCAAGTACGCCAACCGTGGTGTCTATGACACGGCTGGAGGCGTCTCGCGAGCGACGGAGCAGTGGACGGTGCGTGCGAGTCGCACGCTGTCGCACGACCCGAACGGTACGGCGGCGGGCCCGCTTCGCTATGAGATCGTCGAGCCGCTGAAGTCGGTGCGTGCGGTGCTCGAGCCGTCGGAGCATGCGGCGATCGCGTTCGACCTGACGTGGCGCGGTGAAGCTCCGCCCTCGCTCGAAATGTCGTGGCCGGAGCGGTCGCCGGACGGCTACCGCGTCACCCACGACGCGTTGCGCTACCACCAGATGGGCACGGCGTCGGGGTGGATCGAGGTAGACGGCCAGCGCACCGAGATCGCGCCCGAGACGTCTTTCTCGGTCCGCGACCACTCGTGGGGGATCCGCCCGGATGTCGGCGTACCGACGCCCGGTCTGCCGCGCGGACCGAGGGCGCACAAGGCCCTCGTCACCTGGGCACCGATGCTGCTGCACCGGCCGGATGGCTCGGCGTACTCGTTGTTCGCCTTCCTGCAGCGCCGCGAGGGACCCGGCCTGCTCGAGGTCCGGTCGCAGGGCGAGGAGGTGCTCGCCGACGGCACCTCGACCCGATACGTCTCGGCCACGCAAGAGCTCGGCTTCCGCGACGACAACCGTCGGCTGACCGGTGGGACGATCACGCTGCTCGACGAGTCGGGCAAGGAGCACCCGCTGACCGTCACGCCGGTCAGCGACACCGGCTTCGCGCTCGGCACTGGTGGCTACTTCGGCTGGAACGGCCGGATGCTCGGGCAGTGGGCTGGCCCACTGGTCGTCGACGGTGAACACCTGACGGACCTGGACACGCCGGAGATGGCGCGCCAGGTGCATCAGTTGCGCGACGTGCTCTGTCGTGTCGAGGATCCCGTCGGCGGTGGGGTCGGCTTCGCCAACGTCGAGACGATGGCGGTCGGTGAGTGGCCCGAGCTAGGCCTCACCGCCGAGAACGGAATGTGGGTCTGAGCGATCCGCTCTAACGCTCTAGGCCTTTACGCGGAAGACCTGACCGGTCAGTTCGCCGACGTAGACGTAACCCTTGTTGATCCCGAGCCCGACGGTCGGGGCAACGAAGCCGGTCATCAGCGGCGTCAGCTTGCCGCCCTTGGTCGACAGTGAGAAGACCTCACCCGCCTTGCCGGTCGCCCCGAGGAACGACGTCAGGTAGAGCTTCGAGCCGATCAGTCCAATGCCCATCAGGTCGATGTGCGGGCTGAACGTGCGGTAGGGCTTGGTGAAGCTCTTGCAGGAAGCAGCATTGGTCCAGTTGCACTTCGGGAAGCCGTAGTTATCGCCGGCCTTCACTCGCAGGATGAAGTCGGGCGGGTTCTTGGCGCCCTTGTCCTGTCCGAGGTCGGTCACGTACGGCGAGTTCGAGCCCGCCGGGAAGACCATCTGCCAGGGCTGGCGGATGCCAGATGCGAAGACCTGGAGGTCGCTGCCATCGACCTTGACCGAGAGGATCTGGTAGACGTGAGGGGAGGTCGTCGCCGGGCCGTGGTCGTTGCCATCAACCAGGCCGACATCGGCCCCCACGTACAGCCGGCCGTCGGCGCCGAAGGCGATCCCGTTGAAGCCATCGAACTTCTTCGGCGCGGCGTAGATCTCCTTGCGGTGCGCGAAGGCCGTTCCGTTCCAGCCGGTCCACTTGTAGAGGCCCCAAGCCGGACCGCTCTTGGTCAGCTTGCCGCCGCTGCCGTAGAGCGCGCCCTGGTGCCAGGCGAGACCGGCGACGAACGCGAGCGGCGAGGGGACGGCGACCGCCGTGTCGCCCTTCAGGACGTAGAGGCCGCCGTTGGGCGGGGCGTTGCCTTCGGAGTCGCCGCCGTCGCCCACGAAGACATGGCCGCCGCCGAAGGCGAACGACGTCGGAGTCTTGAGCCCCGAGGCAACCAGCTGGACGGTGTTGCCGTTGGTCGAGGTCGGGGGTGGTGGTGTTGCGGGCGATTTCGACGGCGAGGGCGTCGGCGTGGGGCTATCGGCGTGCGCTGCCGGAGCCATGCTCGTGCCAAGAGTGATTGCCGCTGCGGCGGCGGTCATCGCTGCCAGTCGAATGCGCATGTCATCCCCAAGTCATCGAGTGGTCTTCGCGAAACATAGCCACTTCGGCGACTGACTTCCATCGGTGCCAGCACGCACAGAGGCCGGCTGCTAGGGGTGCCACCCCTCGACGAGCTTCGTCGCGGCGGTGCTCGTCAGCGTCGCCGCGCGGCCACTGACGGCCACGACGAGCTTGTTCATCTAGCGACCCTTCCAGACCGGCGGACG
Organism: Mycobacteriales bacterium; assembly: GCA_036267875.1. Taxonomy (GTDB): domain Bacteria; phylum Actinomycetota; class Actinomycetes; order JAFAQI01; family JAFAQI01; genus DASZTV01. Next base: position 12,985 of record DATAVE010000182.1, on the reverse strand, counting down.
CTTTTCTGCGAACGCGGTGGCACCTTCGCGGGCGTCCTCGGAGGCGAACACCGCGGGAAGGATCTCGCCCTGCTTGTCCCACGCCTCCGTCTCGGTCCAGTCCGACGACGCCTTGCGCACGATCTCCTTGGTGGCCGCAACCGCCAGCGGACCATTAGCCGACACCAGCGCCGCGAGCTCGATTGCGCCGTCGAGCGCGCCGCCCGGCTGGGTCAGCCGGTTGACCAGGCCATACCGCTGCGCGGTCTCGGCGTCGACCGGCTCACCGGTGATCGCGAACTCCATCGCCAGGTGGTATGGGATCCGCTTCGGCAGCCGCAGCAGGCCGCCTGCGCCGGCGACCAGGCCGCGCTTGACCTCGGGGATGCCGAACTTCGCCTCACGGCTCGCGACGATCAGGTCGCACGCCAGCACGATCTCGCAGCCACCGGCGAGGGCCCAACCCTCGACGGCCGCAATCAGTGGCGTCTTCGGTGGAGCCCCGGTCAGGCCGGCGAACCCGCGGCCCGGAATCGTCGGGTTCTCGCCCTTCAGGAAACCCTTGAGGTCCATGCCGGAGCAGAACGTGCCGCCGGCGCCGGTGATGATCCCGACGAACAGGCTGTCATCGCCGTCGAGCTCGTCGAGCGCGGCAGCGACGCCCTTGGCGAGCCCCTCGTTGACCGCGTTCCTGGCTTCGGGACGGTTCAGGGTGATGACCAGCACGTTGTCGCGCCGCTCGGTCAGGACCTCACTCATGATGGCTTCTCCTCGTCGAGATGTTGTGATCACCGTAGTGAGCGTCGCGGATCCCTGGCGAGCGGCCCTGGCCGCGAAGTAGCCTCGATCGTCACCTGACATGGGCGTCAGGTTCGCAGGGGAGAGTTCCATGCCGATCGGGATCACCGAAGACCACGAGGCGCTGCGCGAGTCCGCGCGCGAGATGCTCGCGAAGCACTGCCCACCGGCCGCGCGGAGGGCCGCGCTCGAAGCGACAGGCGAGGAGCTTCCGGCGTACTGGGCGTCCGCGGCAGAGCTCGGCTGGTTCGGTCTGCACGTCCCCGAGGAGTACGGCGGGGCCGGGTTCGGACTGCTCGAGCAAGCCGTCGTCGTCGAGGAGCTCGGCCGCTCGATCGCGCCGGGTTGCTACGTGCCGACGGTGCACGCCGCGGCCGTTATCGCTCGCGAGGGCGGAGCGCTCGCCAAGGGGCTGCTGCCCGGGCTCGCCGACGGCTCGACGCCGGCGAGTGTCGCGATCGGTGCCCCAGCCGTCGAGGCCACCGAAGGTCCCGAGGGCCTGACGCTGTCCGGCGTGAGCCGTCCGGTCATCGGCGGCGCTCTGGCGAAGCTTGTCATCCTCCGCGCGAGGGTCGGCGACCGCATCGTCTGGTGCGCAGTCGATACCGACGGGCTGACGGTGATGCCGATCGACAGCTTTGACGCGACCCGTCGGCTTGCCGAGCTCGACCTGACCGGCGTTGTTGTCGCGCCCGAGCGGCAGCTGGCGATGGACAACCACGACGTTTACTCGATCGGCGCTGTGCTCTATGCCGCGGAGTCGTGCGGGCTGACCGGATGGTGTCTCGACACGGCCGCGTCGTACGCCAAGGAGCGGGTCCAGTTCGGCCGGCCGATCGGGATGTTCCAGGCGATCAAGCACCGCGCCGCCGACATGCTGGTCCACATCGAGCTGACACGGGCCGCGGTGTGGGATGCCGCTCGCAGCGAGGTCCATGGCGAGGAAGGACAGCTGGCGGTCTCGGCAGCGTCCTCGATTGCCTTTGACGGCGCGGTCGACGCGGGCAAGGACTGCGTCCAGATGCTTGGTGGGATCGGCTTCACCTGGGAGCACGACGCCCACCTCTATCTCAAGCGAGCGATCACGGTCCGCCAGCTGCTCGGCCCGATGAGCGCGTGGCGGTCAGCGACAGCGCAGCTCGGTCTGAACGGCGTACGCCGCAAGCTCGACGTCGAGCTGCCGGCTGAAGCCGAGGACTACCGCGGCGAGGTGCAGGCGTTCCTCGCGAGCCTCGACGGGCTCGACGACGAGACCCGAAAGGTGGCGATCGCCAACGGCGGCTATCTCGCGCCGCACTGGCCCGTGCCCTGGGGTAAGGATGCCTCTGCGGTGCAGCAGGTCGTCATCGACGAGGAGTTCAAGAAGGCAAAGGTGCGCCGCGCGCACCTCTCTATCGCTGCATGGGCACTGCCGACGATCATCGAGCACGGCAGCCCCGAGCAGATTCAGAACTACGTGCCGGAGACCTTTCACGGCCGGATCAGCTGGTGTCAGCTCTTCAGTGAGCCGGGCGCGGGATCAGACCTTGCGTCGCTTTCGACCAAGGCCGAGCCGACCGAGGGCGGCTGGCTGATCAGCGGTCAGAAGGTATGGACGTCCCTGGCCAAGCAGGCGACGCACGGCATCCTGCTGGCGCGTACGTCGGCAGGTAAGGACGGCGATCGCCATCACGGCATCTCCTACTTCCTGCTCGACATGTCCTCGCCGGGCATCGACATCCGGCCGCTGCGCGAGCTGACCGGTGCGGCGATGTTCAACGAGGTCTTCCTCGACAACGTCTTCGTGCCTGCAGACTGCCTGGTCGGTGAGGTCGACGGCGGCTGGCGGCTGGCGCGTACGACGCTGGCCAACGAGCGGGTGTCGATGGCATCAGGCTCGGCGTTCGGCGTGGGCGTGGAGAGCATCCTTCGGCTGCTCGAGAACCGCGACGTCGACCAGGTCACGTTGGACCACGCCGGCCACCTCATCGCCGAGGCGCAGTCGCTCGCACTGCTCGGCATGCGCTCGACGATGCGAGTGCTCACGGGTGGCGAGAAGGGCTCGGAGTCCAGCCTGCGCAAGCTCTTCGCGGCCGAGCACGAGCAACGGGTGCAGGAGTTTGGCTTGGAGCTGCTCGGTGCTGAAGGTGCGACGCTGACGGGCGACGCCTTCATGTGGGGGTCGGGCTTCCTGTCGACCCGCTGCCTGACGATTGCGGGCGGCACGAGCGAGGTTCAGCGCAACGTCATCGCCGAGCGGCTGCTCGGCCTGCCCCGCGATGCTGGATAGGCGCGCTGCCGCGCGCTGTTGGATAGCGCGCTGTTGGCTGAGGGCTCGAGTCCCGGACTAGCCCTTGACCGAGGTGAAGTTCGTCGAGGTCTCCGAGCTCTTGTCGGTGGTGGATATGGCGACCCCGCACTTCACGTGGGCCTTGAGGTCGGCCTTCGTCTGCGGGCAGTCACGCGTCTTGCCCGCCACGGTGGACTTGAACGCGACGTAGCTCTCCGAGCAGCTGACGTGACCGGTCGACGAGGACTTGACGCTCCTGAAGGAGGCAAGGTCGTATCCGTACGCCGTGCCAACGGTGACGATCTCGACGCAGGTGTACGCCGTGGATGGTCGCGCGTGGGTACTGGTGAGGTGGAACGTCTGCCCGACGTGAATGCTCTTGGGCGTGAGAGTGGACTTGTACGCCGCCGATCCGGGTGCGCCGCTGGCAGGGAGAGCAGCCAGCACGCTGAGTGCGCAGGCGGCCATGGCTACCGCAACGGTCTTCTTGGACTGCATTGGTCCTCGATCCGGATGAGCTCGCGTGCGGACCAACCCACCTTCGCACTGATCCGGGATCGGCACCAGAGGTGCTGGACTTCGATGGCTGGCGGTGCCTAGTCCTCGATGAGGTCAAGTCCTTGCTCTCGCATCCGCATGAGGTTGTCCAGCATCCCCTGTAGCACCTCGGGGTCGTGGCCCTCCCACTCGTTCAGCTCGCCGATCACGCGCAGTGGCTGGCGGCTGCGGTAGGACTGCGTCACGTTGCCTGGGAACTTCTTGTTGGTCACGTTCGGGTCGTCTTCGAATGGCCCTAGCGGCTCCACGATGTAGATGTGTCCACGCTCCGTCATCCCGGCCAGCGCGGTCGCCAGCTCCGCTCCCCACGCGGCCGTCCCCACGAGGGCGGTGAAGTAGATGTTGTTCATCACCCTGCCCAGGTGGAAGTTGGAGTTGCGGCCGGGAACCAGCTCCTGGCCGGCAGCGAGGACGAATCTCGTCCCGTGGAAGAAGGGCCCTGTGATGTGGGTGCACTGCTCGTACGTCACGGGGACGTAGGCGTCCTCGCTCACTGAGCTAGTGCTCCACGGCGGCAAGTGCGAGCCAGCGCTGGTAGCGCTCTTCGCACGCAGATGCCCAGGTCGGATCCGGGTCGTAGCGCCGACCGTGCTTCGACCAGCGGACTACGTCGGTCTTGGTGTCGAGGCCGGCGAGCACTCGCGCATGCCAGGCCGCGCCGAGCGCGGCGCCCTCCGGGACTGCGACCAGGTCGACCGGCAGTCCGGTGCAGTCGGCGAGCGCGCGCATCCACTGCTCGTCGTGGGTCCCGCCGCCGCTGGCGACGATCCGGGTCTTCGCGACGCCGCTGAGCTCGATCAGTCGGCGGGCGACGAAGGCTGACGACTCGTATGCCGCGCGCATGATCGCGCCGCCGTCGTGGCTGATGTCGAGGCCCTGGATCGAGGCGCGCAGGGAAATGTCGTGCACCGGCGTGCGCTCGCCCTTGAGGTACGGGACGAACAGCGGGACGTTGCCTGGGTCGATCGGTGTCGCCGCCGTACCAACTGCGCGTCGGGCCCAGTTCACGAACATCCCACCGGCGTTGCTGGCACCGCCGAGGATGCTCAACTCGCCGAGCGGGTGAGGAATCGACCACATGCCGGGCACCATCGCCGGCTGGCCACTGACACACCACACGATCAGCGTCGTCCCGCAGATCACCATGACGTCGCCGGGGGAGTTGATGCCGGCGACCGTGGCCTCGGCCCACGCGTCGGCCATGCCCGCACCGTTGGCTGCGCCTTTGATCTGGCCGGTCACGATGTCATCGCCGACTACTACGGGGAGCTGCTCGGGAGTGATGCCGATCTCGGCCAGCTGGTCGGCCTGCCAGGTGCCATCCCAAAGCGGAGCCAGCGCGAACGCGGTGCCGTAGTCGACCGCCGCGGTGCCGCCGAGGGCATGCGCGGCGACTGCTGGGGCGGTCCAATAGCCATGGGCGCCGGGTGCTTCCTGGGCGGTCCACTCGAGCATCGAGTGGAACTCCCGCGAGTTGAGCAGGTCCGCCTCGTTGCGGCCAGCCCGGCCGCGGTGGTCGCCATAGAGGAGGCCCGGCGTGTACGGCGTACCGGACGCATCGACTGCGGTGAAGCTCGGGACCATGGTGGCGACCGCGATGCCGTCGAAGTCGGTCACCGCCAGGTCGTCGAGGGCCTGGCGTGGGCCGTCTACCCAGGCCTGTTTGGCGTCGTGCTCGAAGACGTCGACCGAGGGGCAATGGATGTCATGCGGGACGCGGGCGCGGGCGACGATCGTGCCGTCTCCGTCGACCGCCAGAGCCTTCACCGATGTCGTGCCGATGTCGATGCCGACCGTGATCCCCGAGCTCACGAGCGCCCCTCTCACCTGACACGCGCGTCAGGGATTGCCGATAGTCTGACCGTACCGTTTAGGAGGCTGGTCTTGGGAGGCGCAGTGTCGGCAGACCAGCGTCCGCGCGCGCTCGTATTGGCGCCGCTGCGCGGCGAAGGAAAAGACATCCTCGAGTCGCTCTGCGACATCGTCTACGAGCCATGGATCGAGAAGCAGCCGATCAAGCTCTACAAGGCCGAGGACCTCGCCGCGAAGATCGCCGAGGTCGGCGCGACGATCCTGGTCTGCGAGTCCGACAACGTCAACGGCCCCGTCATGGAACAGCCACTGAAGGTCATCGGCTGCACCCGAGGTGACCCCAACAACGTCGACGTCGAGGCCGCGACCAAGGCCGGCATTCCCGTGCTCCGGGCGCCGGGCCGTAACGCCGACGGCGTTGCCGAGATCTGTGTCGCGCTGCTGTTCGCGGTCGCGCGTGGCGTCGTCGTCGCCGACAAGGAATGCCGGGCGGGAGACATCTACCGAGACGGCACGATTCCCTACCAGCGGTTCCGCTCCTGGGAGCTCGCGGGCAAGACCGTCGGTCTCGTCGGGTATGGCGCGGTCGCTCGGGCGCTCGAGTGGCGCCTCAAGGGTCTCGGCATGGAGGTCATCGCGTATGACCCCTATGTCGAGGAGGCCACCTATTCACTCGGCGACTTGATCGCCGAGTCGGACATCATCTCGATGCACGCCCCGGTGCTCGACGCGACCCGCGGCATGATCGGCGCTGACGAGTTCGCTGCGATGAAGCCGGGCACGCTCTACATCAACGCGGCGCGCGCGGCCCTGCATGACACCGACGCGATGGTCGCCTCGCTGCAGTCGGGCCACCTCGGTGGCGCGGGGCTGGACCACTTCGACCACGAGTGGCTCGACCCCAAGAGCGAGCTCGCGGCGCTGCAGAACGTCGTATTGACCCCGCACATCGGCGGAGCGACGTACGACACCGAGGCCAACCACTCCCTGCTGATCGCGAAGGGGATCCAGGCGATCCTCGCCGGCGAGAAGCCGACCAACTGCGTCAACCCGGAGGTGCTGGGATGACCGAGGCTTTCATCGTCGATGCGATCCGTACGCCGATCGGCAAGCGCAAGGGCGCACTGTCGGGCTGGCACCCCACCGACCTGCTCGGGCACGTGCTGTCCTCGCTCGTCGAGCGCAACGGGATCGACCCCGCGATCGTCGATGACGTGATCGGCGGCTGCGTCACGCAGAGCGGCGAGCAGGGCACCAACGTCACGCGCAACGCGTGGGTCGCAGCGGGCCTGCCACAGACCGTCGCGGCGACCTCGGTCGACCGGCAGTGTGGCTCGTCGCAGCAGGCAGTGCACTTCGCGGCCCAGGGCGTCATGGCAGGTGCGTACGACCTGGTCATCGCGTGTGGCGTCGAGTCGATGACGCGGGCGCCGATGGCGTCGAACGCGCGCGGTGGCACGGGGCCGTTCTCGCCGGCATTCCTGGCAGCGTGCGACAACCAGCTGAAGATGCAGTTCGAGGTCGCGCAGAAGATCGCCAACGACTGGGGCATCACCCGCGCCGAGATGGACGCGTTCGCGATCGAGTCGCACCGGCGGGCGTCCGAGGCTCAGAAGGCAGGCGCTTTCCAGCGGGAGATCGTGCCGATCAACCTTCGCGACGAGGAAGGCAAGGACACCGGAGTCGTCATGACCGACGACGAAGGGATCCGGCACGAGACCTCCCTCGAGAAGATGGCTTCATTGCCTGCCGCGCACTTCAAGCCAGAGGACGCGCCGGACATCACCGCGGGCAACTCCTCGCAGATGAACGACGGCGCCGCGGCGATGCTGATCGCGTCACCTGCGATGGCGGAGAAGCTCGGGCTGCGACCGCGCGCAGCCTTCCGTCACTTCGCGGTCGGTGCGGACTCGGCCACCTGGGTGCTGACCGCGCCGAACCCGGTGACTCGCAAGCTCTACGACAAGACCGGCCTGACGACGGCTGACTTCGACGCGGTCGAGGTCAATGAGGCGTTCGCGTCGATCACCATGGCGTGGGAGCGCGAGTTCAAGCCAGAGCCCGAGAAGCTCAACCCGCGAGGTGGGGCGATCGCGATCGGGCACCCGCTCGGCGCCTCCGGCATCCGGCTGATGACGACGATGCTCCACTACCTCGAAGACACAGGCGGCAAGCTCGGCCTGCAGACCATGTGCGAAGGTGGCGGCCAGGCCAACGTGACGGTGATCGAGCGCCTCAACTAGTCCGGGGCTCTGGCGCCCGCGGCCCGTCTGCGCCTCGCCGCTTGCGAAATCGTTTGAGGGCCTTTCCCGTTGCGACGAGCTCGAGCAAGGCACCGATTGCGATGACCAGGATTCCTACAGCGACCCCTAGGGGTGCTGTGCGGTTGCGGTGATCCACCGTCTGAACGTTGGCAGGATTCTTCGAGTTGTACTCGATCGCGACGTCATCCCCGACCGACAGCTCCGAGGTTCGACTGGGGTAGATGCGGGCTGACGCCGCCTTGCCTGATGACGTCTCGAAGTTGACGATCGCGTAGGGCGTGCATCCAGAGAAGTTGTTGGCCCTGGTGGGTACGGCCGGCGCAGTGCACCCGATCGTGACGATGTGAGCGTCGGCATGAGTGCCGTGTTTGTCCAGCCAATGCTCGTTGTGAATCACGGAGTGGACGAGCAGTGCTCCAGCGGTGAGAAGGCAAGCACCGATCACGACGTGAACGACGACCGGGAGTGGCCTGGGTTGGCGGCCTGCGCCCCGGAACATCCAAGGGGTTCGCTCGGACGGGTCGTACGTCACGACATGATCATCGGCCTCTCAGGCGCTGCGATCTAGTGGGGTGCGAAGTGCGAGGGCTTGGCGGCCAAGCCAACGCGACAGTCATCGATCGTCTGAGCTGAACCGGTGTTCTGCAGGTCTCAGCTCGCATTGACTCTGAAATCGCTGTTTTGTATATTTTGAGCAATGAGCGAGATCACTGCGAGCGACGCGCGGGAGCACTTCGCCGATGCGTTGGCGGCGGTGGGTCGCGAACCGGTCTTCATCACCAAACATGGCAAGCGGGTGGCCACGCTGGTGACCTCGGACTTCTACGAACGTGCGATCGAGGCGCTCGAGGACGCTGACGACATCGCTGCCGCGCACGCCGCCCTTGATGAAGACGCTGAGTCGATTCCTTGGGAGACAGTTAGGGCCGAGCTCGGTCTGTGACGTACCGGGTCGAGGTACGGCCAGCCGCCGAACGGGCACTTCGCAGGCTGCCCGGTAGCGTCCGTGACCGGATCAGCAAGGTCGTGACCCTTCTCGCCGAAGATCCGCGACCACCTGCCGCCAAGATGCTGGTGAGCAACGACTCGCCGAGACTGTGGCGGGTGCGGACTGGGGACTATCGGATCGTCTACCAGATATATGACGACGTACTAGTGGTTCTGGTTGTTGCAGTTGGTCATCGCCGGGAGATCTACGACCGTTGAATCGGTTCGAGCACTCGACGGCCGCTCAGCCTTGTTAGCTTGGGTCGTACTCGACGTGAGCGATCAGCTCGTCCAGGCGACAGGTTGGTACGGCGATCCAGCCTTCGCGTCGTGCTCGCTGGATCAGTCCTTGCGGGATCTGCGCCGTACCGCGATAGACCAGCGTCGCTCTCGCGACCAGGGCGCACATGACGGCGTCGAACGCGTCATCTGATCGGCGGACCGTCGAGCGGTGCTCGCCGAAGTCGAGCCGGCCGCGGAAGCCGCGCCGGAGCTTGTCGGCCATTGCGGACAACGTCTCGGTATTCTCCATGCCCTTGTACTTTCCGGCGTCGAGCTTCCAGTGGCGGATCGCCGCGGCGGGATAGGTCTCCGCGACACCACCCGTCACCCCCGCTCGGTTGACCTCGATCCCTGCGCGGGCCAGCGAAGCAAGCAGGCCAGCCGCCCGCATCGCGGGTATGGCGATCAGGTCGGAGGAGACGCTGAGCGGCCGACCCAGCTTCTGCTCGATCAGGAACAAGTCCGTAGCGCGATAACGCAGCGGGAGTCGAGCGATCGAGTCGACCGGGGTCGCCAGCACGTTGCCGACGTGGTGCTCGTTCACGAACGCCACGAAGTCATCCGACCAGCCGAGCGGGCAGTCGATGCCGGTCTTGTCCGCCTGCAGCGCAAGGCCGAGGATCTGGTCGTCGTCAGCGGAGGTGAGCAGCTCGACGAGCCGTACGCCATCGGCGTCCCACTCGAGCATCGCCACAGCGGTGCGCTTGGGCTCCGCGCTGAGGTCGACACCGACGGTGATCACCCGGGCACGGTAGCGAGGTCGCGGGTCATGATGTCGGCGCCGGCGGGCAGGATGTCGTCATGACGCTGACTGCGCGATTCGCGGTGACCGGGGCTGATCCGACCAAGGCCGAAGGGCTCGATGCCGACTGGGTCGGGATGCTGGTCTTCTCCAAGACCTTCAGCTCGGGCATCGTCGGGTCGGCGAAGACGCTGTTCATGTCGGCGGGCAGCGAGGAGGGATCCCGCTCGTACGTCGCGACCGAGCAGATTCGCGGTCGGACGGAGGACGGCAAAGAGGGCACGTTCGTCGTCCAGCACGGCGGCCTGGAGTCCGACCCGAGCACCTGGTTCGGGCATATCGTGCCCAACACCGGAACCGGCGATTTCTCCGCTTGGAGCGGCTCAGCCCGCATCCAGCACGACGCCGATGGGGCGTACTTCGAGATCGATCTTGGGTAAGACCACGCTCACGTAAAGATCGACATCACGGCGTACCAGGCTGGAAAACGTGCGGGGAGGCTCGGTCGTTGCTGCCATGCGGCGGCTCCGACGTCTGTTTGTCACGCTGGTAGTCGTCGGCCTGTCGGTATTCGCGCCTCTGTTGGCACCGGCGCTGCTGCCTGTTGCACACGCTGATGCGCCGACCGTCACCTCGCTCTCGCCCATCTCGGGCGTTGCGGGCGTTGCGGGCGACACGATCACCCTCACCGGCACCAGCTTCGAGGCTGTCGCGGACGTCTTCATGGCGCACGGCGGCACGATCACGACGTTCGCGCTCGATACGACGGATCCGGCCAACGAGACCCTGACGCCTCAGCCCGTCGTCAGTGCAGGGCCAGGCGCTCGCGGATAGCGGCAGCGAGAGCCTCTGCACGCAGTGGGTCACGGCGAAGTCCGCTCGCCCGATGGCAGGTGCCGTCCTCGGTAATGACGCATACGTAGCCGGCGCCAGACGTGTCCTGGCTGTCGGCCATCACGGTTACGTCAGCGACGTCCTGCCGCGACAGCCTGATCGTGTGCGAGAGGTTGCGGACCAGCACTCGGTCATCGGTGACGAACACCCCGCCGACCAGGTTGCGCCACACCGCCCAGACGGTCGCGACGATGATCGGTACGACGGCAATCGGTGCGAGGGCAAACCCAGCGATAGCTGCGAGCACTACGCCGTATCCCGCTACGGCTCCGGCGGCGCGCTTGCGCGACGCGTTCTGGAAGGCGCTCGGCACGCGCCCACCGTAGATGACCGGTCTGCGAGCCTTGTGCGTGTCAAGATTTGTCAATGATTCGCGGTGAAGGCTCGGCGTTCATCGCCGGTGTGACGGCGCAGGACATCTTCGACTTCGTGCTCGACCCGGCGCAGTACACGAAGGCCGACCTCAAGGTCGTCGGCGTGACCAAGATCGCCGACACCGAGGACGGCATGATCGCCCGTGAGGACGGCAAGTTCCTCGGCAAGTTCCCGGGCTCGGTCATCACCCGATACCGCTGGATGCCGCCGTACTCGATCGACGTGGTGCTCGAGCACGGCGTCCCGGCGTACATGCACGCGTGGTTCGAGATCGAGGACCGTGAGGGCGGTGCGTTCGTGCGCCATGTCGAGGAGCTCGCAATGCGGCGCCCGTTCGGCAAGCTCTGGGATCTGACGACGAAGAGCTGGTTCGCGGCATCCGTCGCGACCGAGGTCGCCGAGATCGCTCGACTGATGGAGTCAGGCGAGCGCGGCCGCGGCATGGCGGCTCACTGAGGCGACTTGTCAGACCCTCGCGCCGCCATAGCGTCGTCTGGGTCTGACACCTAGACCTTCTCGATCGCCTCGGGGTGGCGGGCGAAGGCTGCGCTGCCGGCGATGAAGCCGTCCACGTCCTGCGCCTTCATCTTCACGACGTCGCCGAGCGAGGAGGGGATGTAGCGCTCGAAGCCGTCGCCGGTCAGCGCGTCGAGGATCGCGACCGCGCAGTCCTCCGGTGGGAAGAACTCGCCGTCGTAGGAGGCCTTCTCGTTGCCGGGTACGTCGCCCCAGATCGGCGTCTCGATCGGTCCTGGCTGGATCGCGCGGACGTGGATGTTCTCGTCGTAGAGGTCGACCGCCATGACCTCGCTGAACCCGTTGAGGGCGAACTTGCTGCCGGCGTACGCCGACTCGCGGGGCGGCGCGACGCGGCCCGCGAGGCTCGCGACGTTGACCACGACGCCGCTGCCGCGCTCGCGCATCAGTGGCAGGACCGCGAGAGTCATCCGCACGGGGGAGAAGTAGTTGAGCGTCATGATCTCTTCGACTTCTTGCGCTGTCAGCCGGGTGACGTGCTTGCGCTTGGGAGCGCCGGCGTTGTTGACCAAGCCGTCGAGTCCGTCGAAGCGCTTCCAGGCATCGAGCGCGACCTGCTCGGCGAGCGGAAGGTCCGACAGGTCCGCGGCCCACACCTCGACGTCGGGCGCACCTGCGTCTCGGGTCTCCTGTGCGACCTGGTCGAGCAGCTCTTTGCGGCGGGCGACGAGGCCGACCCGAGCTCCGGCGGCGCCGAGCGCGCGTGCCGTCGCCGCGCCGATGCCGGTCGATGCACCGGTCACGAGGATCGCCGAGCCGGCGAGCTGCAGAGTGTTCTTGGCCTTCGGCATGGCGCTACTTCCTCGGCAGCTTGATCGCCCGGTCGGCGATGATGTTCTTCTGCACCTGGGTCGTGCCGGCGCCGATCGACGTGTAGCGCTGGTAGCTGTAGAGCCGCGACCAGTTGCCCTTGTCGACCGCGTCCGGCCCACCACGCGCGAGCAGTGCCGCCGTACCCAGCAGATCGACCTGCAGCTCGGCGAGGGTCTGCGCGAGGTGGCTCCATTGCAGCTTCGCGATCTGGACCTCGGGCCAGCCCTTCTCGCCCTTGAGGACCTTGGACAACGCGCGCATGTTCAGCAGTCGCGTCATCTCGATCTGGGTGTACGCCCGGGCCAGCCGGTCGCGCAGGTCTGGGTCGTCGAGCGCGTCCGGGTTGTGCTCCCGCGCGTAGTCGACTGCGCGATCGAGCTCGGACTTCATCGTGATCGATAGGCCTGCCGTACCGACGCGCTCGCTGGTCAGCGTGCCCATCGCGACCAGCCAGCCCTCGCCCTCGTTGCCGAGACGGGAGAAGTCCGCGGGAACGCGCGCCTTGTCGAACGTCACGAGGCAGAACGAGTCCTCGCCGACAATGTCGGTGATCGGCGTCGCGGTGATGCCGGGCGTCTCCATGTCGACAATCAGCGCGGTGATGCCGTCGTGCTTGGCGCCGCGTTCCATCGCGGTCGGGTCGGTGCGAACGAGGAACAGGCCCCACTTCGCGAT
>DATAVE010000181.1:0-11226 GCA_036267875.1 Mycobacteriales bacterium | reverse complement strand
ATGACGACGGCCTTGCGGCGTACCTCGTCGAAGGTGCGGCCGCGGAGTCTGTCCCAGGGATGGACCCCACCAGGGATCTTGGCCGGCTGGAGCTCTCAGCCACGGCTGCTCGTCGCCTCGGGCCGTCCGGTGATCAGACCGCGTTGCTGCGCCGGATCGTCGACGACGCGTCGGTCATGCTCTGCGCCGAGCTGGTCGGGGCGGCGGAGGCATCGTTCGAGCTTGCGGCGGAGTATTCCAAGTCGCGCATTCAGTTCGGTCGCCCGATCGGGACGTTCCAGGCCGTCAAGCACATGGCAGCCGACATGTTGCAGGACTTGACGCTGGCGCGAGTGATCACGCATTACGCCGCGTGGTGCTCCGACGTCGACGATGCCGAGCGCGAGCTCGCCGCCAGCATGGCCAAGTCGTGGGTGGCCGAGGCAGCGATCCACGTGACGGGGACAAGCATCCAGGTGCACGGCGGGGTCGGCTTCACCTGGGAGTGCCCGGCGCACTTCTACTACAAGCGCGCCAAGGCAACCGACCTCGTACTCGGCAAGCAAGCGTGGCAGCGGCAGCGGGTCGCAGACCTGCTGCTAGGCGCCGCTTCCTAACACCCCCCCCGCCGAGGTCGACGTACATCGTCCTCTGGTGGCCTGTTTAGGGCGAAGTACGTCGACCTCGGCGAGGCTGTGGATCGCTGCTGCGCCGATCCGCTTGCTTGCCCCATCCTCCTCGGGTGCGGTCGCCACTGGTTCCCGATGCGTTGCGCGCCGGGCCATTCACGACTCGCACGGCCGCAGCACATGGAGTCAGTCCTCATGCCCTTCAAGGCTCCGCCTGGCGACATGTCTTTCGCGAGGTTTGGGCCCACACGGACCTTCCCGATACTCGAGAGACCAGGCTTGATGCAGTTCGTTTGGTGCTGGCTGATGACGCTTTTGTCTGTGGCCTGACCGCAGCGTGGCTCTACGGGATCGACGTTCAGGACGGTCGCGGCGAGCTTGTCTGGGTGGGATTTCGCACTCCGAACAGCCGCCGCGGTCGACAGCGGCCCGGGTGCTTCGTTCGCGAGATCACCGTGCTCGACGATGACCTTGTTCGGTGGGGTGGCGTGGCGGTAACGACGCCGGTGCGTACTGCGTTCGACTGCATCCGTTGGCTATCGCCGGTCGAAGGTTTGGTTGTCGCAGACGCCTTGGCGCATGACGAGCTCGTCACCGTCGAGTCTCTGGCGGCTTACACCGTCGAGCATCGTCCGCTTCGTAACGTCCGAAAGGTTGATCGCGCGCTCGGCCAGATCGAGCCACTCACCGAGTCGCCGATGGAGACCCGTGTCCGTCTCTTGCTCGTTCGCGCGGGCCTGCCACGCCCACTACCGCAGCACGTCGTGCTCGACCATGTTGGTGAGTTTGTCGCGCGACTGGATCTGGCATATCCCGAAAGGCGCCTCGCGATCGAGTACGACGGCTCGTTCCACTGGAACCAGCGGCGCGCTGACGACCGGCGCCGCGAGGCGCTGCGAGAGCTCGGCTGGACGGTCCTCGTCGTCAGCGCGGATGACTACTACCGCACACCCGAGACGGTCATCGCGAAGGTCCGGAGAGCGTTGTCGAGGTCGACGTACATCGCGGTTTGAGGGCCCTAGAAGGCGATGTACGTTTACCTCGACGATGGGTTACATCAGCAGGGGATGTTGCTTGAGCTCTACCTTCAGTACCTTGCCGGTGGCGTTTCTTGGGAACTCGTCTACGAGGTACATCCGCCTCGGCGTCGCGTAGTCCGCTACCCGCTCCTTGCACCAGGCGATCAGCTCGTCGGCGGTCGCGGCACCTTCGTCGGTGAGTACGACGAAGCCGACCACGTCCTCACCGAGCACCGGGTGCTCGACCCCGATCACAGCGGCCTCGCGTACGCCGGGGTGCTCGTAGAGCGCCGACTCGACATCGGTCGCGTGGATGTTGAGCCCGCCGCGGATGATGACGTCCTTCGCCCGGCCGGCGATGTAGAGGTAGCCATCGGAGTCGACCTTGCCGAGGTCGCCGGTCCGCAGCCAGCCGTCCTCGTGGAACATGTCCTGCGCCTCGGCCGGCACCTTGTAGTACTCGCGGAGCTTCCCGGCCGGCTTCACCTGCACGTTGCCGACCTCACCGACCGGGACGTCCGCGCCGTCATCGGAGACGATCCGAACCTTGGCCGGCGGGACCGCGAGGCCGACCGACCCGGGATGCGTGACGAGCTGGCCCTTCGGCATGAAGAAGTACGCCGTACCGGCCTCGGTCATCGAGTAGGAGTTCGTCACCATCGCGTCAGGTACGACCTCCTGCATCGCGAGCAGGGTGGCGGGCGCGATCGGCGCCGACCCGACGGAGACCATCTCGACACTCGACCAGTCGGTCTCCGTTGTCCGTGAGTCGGCGAGCAGCAGCTCGACCATCGCCGGGACCAGGAACACGCACTTGGGTCGAGTCGACTCGACCAGCGAGAGCCATTCGCCGGTGTCGAACTTCGGCAGGTAGAGCGTGTACATGCCCATGCGCATCGGCTGGTAGACGAACGTCAGTCCGGAGAACGTGAACATCGGGCAGGCATGCAGCCACGGCCGGTCGGTCCACTGCGGCTCGGCGGTGATCATCATCGCGGAGTTGCTGTGCCGGATTGCCACACCCTTCGGCGCGCTGGTCGTGCCCGACGTGTAGAGGATCTCTGCGAGGTCGTCACTGTCCCGATCGACCTGGATGTCCGCCGCGTCGTCGGTGAGCAGCGACTCCCACCCCACGCCGTTCGGCGCGAGCTGCAAGAGCTCCGGGGCCACGACGGTCACTGCGGGTTCGCAGTGCTTGAGCACGCCCTCGACGAGGTTGGGAGCCATCCGCACGTTGACAGGTACGGCGACGCCGCCGGCCTTGTGAATCGCCGAGTACGTCTGAACGAAAGCGAGCCCGTCCTCGGGGCGCAGCACCATCGCGACGCGATCGCCGGCCTGCACTCCGGCCTCGATCAGGCCGTGCGCCAGTCGCGACGAGGTTGCGTGCCACTCGGCGTAGGTGATCGAGCCGACACCGTGGACGACGAACCCGGGCTCGTCGCCAAGGTGTTCGGCCGCCCAGCGCAGCTGGTCGGGGATCAGCGCCACAAGAGACCTAGATCAGCTGGAACGGCGGAATGCCGGAGTCGTGCTTGGCGAACAGCGTCGGCGCAGCATCGATCAGCCCGTCGACCGTCCAGGCCTTGCCACCCGCGTCGACCGAGCCACCGAGGGTGAAGCCCTTGGCAACCTGCACCTCGCTGCCCCACACCACGAAAACCTGGCCGGTGACCTCCGACGCAGCCGGGCTGGCGAGCCAGCCGACGAGCGGCGATACGTTCTCCGGCGCCCACGCGTCGAACTCGCCCTCCTTGACCTCGCCGAATCCTGCGAAGGTCTTCTCGGTCATCCGGGTGCGGGCCCGCGGTGCGATCGCGTTGGCGGTGACGCCGATCTTCGCGTACTCACGCGCCGTGACCCAGGTCAGCGCGACGATGCCAGCCTTGGCCGCCGCGTAGTTGGCCTGGCCGGCATTGCCGAACAGCCCGGACTCGCTGCTGGTGTTGATGACTCGGCCGTAGACCGGGTCGCCGGCCTTCGACCGTGCCCGCCAGTAGTTGCCGGCGTGGTGGGTCATCGCGAAGTGACCCTTGAGGTGGACGTCGATGACCGAGTCCCAGTCGTCCTCGGTCATGTTGTAGCTCATCTTGTCGCGCAGGATCCCCGCGTTGTTCACGACGATGTCGAGCCCGCCGAAGGAGTCGACGGCTTGTGCAACGAGTCCCTCCGCGGCCTTGAAGCTCGAGCAGCTCTCGTAGTTGGCGACCGCGTCGCCACCCGCTGCCTTGATCTCCTCGACGACCTGCTGGGCCGGGCGGTCGTCGGTGCCGGCACCGTCCCACTCGCCGCCGAGGTCGTTGACGACGACACGTGCGCCCTCTGAGGCGAGCAGCAGGGCATGGGTCCTGCCCAGACCCCGGCCCGCGCCGGTGACGATGGCGACCTTGCCGTCGAGCAGACCCATGGTTTGAAGACCCTTCTAGTCGTTCGTGTCAGATGTGAGGACCTCGTCGAGGAACTCCCGGATCAGGTTGGCGGTGGAGGCCGGGTTGTCACCGGCGGCGAGGTGGCCGGCCGATGCGATCGTCGCGAGGCGGGCGTTGGGCAGGATCGCTGCGACCTCGCTGGCACCGTCGCTCGACAGCACGTCGCTCGAAGCGCCGCGCAGCACGAGCACTGGGACCTGGATCGTGGCGGCGTCCTTGTCGAGGCCGACCAGGATGTTCTGCTCCCAGTCCTGGTCCTCGATGCGTGACATGCGCTCGCGGCTGATCCGGCCGAGGCTGTGCTTCCACTCCCATCGTCCGTCGGGACGCTGACGCAGGTTGCGCTTGAGTCGGTCCGGGGGAGATGGCTTGCGGTTGGACAGGTACTCCGCGATTGCGACCGAGGCTTCCTCGAGGTCGGCGAACGACTCGTGCTTCTGCATGAAGCCGATGATTCGCGCAATGCCTTCGGGTTCGAGCCGATGCCCGACATCGATCAGTGTGATCGCCGACACCAGGTCAGGGTGAGTGGCGGCGAGGGTCATCGAGACGATCCCGCCGAGCGAGGCACCGATCAGCGCAACCGGCGCAACGCCGAACTCCGCGATCACTGCGGGGATCGCCGCCGCGAGATCCTGACGCGAGACATCGTCGCTGCCGACGAGTGAGTCGGACTCGCCGTGCGCGGGAAGGTCGATCGCGATGACGTGGTAGCTGTCGCGCAGCGTCGCCCCGATGTCTTCGAACATGTACGCCGTCTGGCCGCCACCGTGCATCGCGAGCACGGCGGGCGCGCCCGCGTGGCCCCATTCGAGGTAGTGGACCTGTCGGCCGTCGACGAAGGCAAAGCCGCTGCGCCCGTGCCGGGGAACGTCGTGGCGCTCGGGACCGTTCAACTCGACACGGACAGCGGCGTCAGACATGCTCGCCATTCTCGCGCAAGGGTTGTCAGCCCGCCTTGCGGACCCGGCGGGGCCGCCGGGCGGCCGCGCGATCAGGGATGAAGAAGCCCTCGAAGACTGCCCGGGTGAGGATCTCGATCGCGTCTTCGCGCGAGACGTCGACCTGGTGGGACTCCCGAAAGTAGTTGAACCGCTCGAGCATCGATAGGCACGCCAGGCCTTCGGCGACGCCGTGGTCGTCGAGAACGCGGACCTCGTGGATGCGAGTTGCGAGGGCGGTCGAGAGCTGCATCAGTGACGTCTGGGCGCGAAGGCCGAGGTCGCGGTCCGGCGCGAGCTCCCACTCGGTCCAGGCGCGGATCACGCTGCCGTGCGCGGCGTACAGATCGACGAACTTCGTGACCCAGGCGCGGATCGTGTCGCGGCCGTCCTCGTCGGAAGTGATCGGCCCGAGCGAGGCCCCAAGCGCCTCCATCTCCGACATCGTGTCCAGGGCGAGCGCCTTGAACAGGTCCTCCTTGTTGGAGAAGTAGAGGTAGAAGGTGCCGTGCGAGGTCTTTGCGGCCTTGACGATGTCGTCGACCCGCGCGTTGTGGAAGCCCTGCGCCGCGAAGACCGACTGGCCGGCAGCGAGCAGTCGCTGCATTGTCTTGCGGCCCTGCGCGCGTAGCTCGCGTTCCTGCGCCGGCGCACCGCCGCGAACCGTGGAGGCCGTGGCCTTAGGTGGCATCGGGCACCGCCTGCTTCCAGTCGAAGTACTGCACCTCAACCTTGAGCGGCAGGATGTGCCGCACATAGAACGCTGAGAGTTCGACGACCCCGAAGTCGTCGAACATCTTGTCCTCGAGGACCGTTCGCTCGTCTCGCTCGCTGTAAGCCTTGGCCTTGGCGTAGAAGTCTTCGAGCTCGGCCAGCGTCGAGACGGACATGCCGAAGTGATCCATCGTGGTCGTCGTCATCGGTGAGTCATCCGCCTCGATGAAGACGAACTGGCCGAACTCGTACGCCATCATTACCAGGCGCTTGCGGTCCTCGGTCATCGTCGGCAGCTCTTGCCAGCCGAAGACCTCGCCGTAGAAGTCGAGGATCGCCTTGCGGCCGTCTTCGTCGAGCAGGTCCGCGGGCACGGTCATGGCGACATGGTTGAACTTCGGCGTCGTCACGGTGTCGATCATGGTCGTACCAGCGCTTTCGTCGGGATCTCGCCGGCATGCAGCCGGTTCATCGTGTCGAGCAGACCATCCAAGCCGACATCCTCCGGACACATCAAGGCCTCGACCGGAAGCCGGCCCGATGCCAGCAACGCCAGCGCGGCGTCGATGCCGCCGGCGTCGTAGCAATAGGCGCCTGTCACGACCAGCTCGTTGAGCAGGATCCGCATCGCATCCATCCGAACCGAGAAGTCGCCGGTGCCAAGCAGCACGAGCGTCCCGGCCGGTCGGAGCAACGCCAGCGCCGTACCGACGGCTGCCTCGACACCCGAGGTCTCGAAGACGAAGTGGAAGCCGTCTTGGTGTGCCTCGGTCGGCAGGGCAGGCGCGGCCGGCAGGTCCTGCGGGGCGACAGCGGTGGTCGCGCCGGCCGCAGCGGCTTGGACCCGGCGGACGGCGGATGGCTCCGAGGCGGTGACGTCGTCGGCTCCAGCTGCCCGAAGCGCAGCGATCACCAGCTGACCGAGCGGACCGCCGCCACTGACCAGGAAGTGCAGCCCTGCGAGGTCGTCAGGCAGCTTCGCGACCGATAGGCCGTGCAGCGCAACGGCGAGAGGCTCGGACAGCGCAGCGACGCGCAGGTCGAGTCCGTCCGGCACCGGGCGCAACGTCTCTGCGCCGGCGAGGAGGTAGTCCGCGAACGCCCCTCCGAGCTCGAGCCCGTCGGCGTGACCTTGACCGGTCGCGCGGATCGGGTCGGCCACACAGAGCGCGGGACGCCCAGTGCCGCACCACTCGCAGGTGCCGCACCACGGCGGTCCGCCCACCACCAGGTCGCCCTCGGACCACTCGGTCACATCGGCGCCAGCCGCTACGACCGTGCCGGACCACTCGTGGCCACCGACGGTGCCCGGCGCCATCCAGCCCTCGAGCACGCCGTGCAGGTCCGTGCCGCAGATCCCGCACCAACCGACCTGCACCAGGACCTGACCTGCGCCAGGTGTCGGCACCTCGCAGTCGCGGACCGCGATGCGGCCGGGACCCTCGATGACCGCCGCTCGCATCATCGGTAGTCGAACGCCACCTTGATCGTGCCAGTCTCACCCTGTCGCGCGATCGTGCTGAACGCTTCGCGCCAGGTGTCCAGGGTGAACTGGTGGGTGAGCATGTCGCTGATGTCGATGCCACCGGTGGCTGCCCAGTCCAGGTAGTGCGCGATGGCGTGCTTGCGCACCCCGCCCACTTCCTCGACGCCGAAGGCGTTGGAGCCGATCAGGTTGAGCTCCTTGAAATACCAAGGACTCCACTCGAAGCGACCAGCCTGGCTGACGCCGGTCAGGACCATGCGCCCGCGAGCCCGCAGCAGGCGGACCGAGACCTCGAGCGTCTCCGGCGAAGCGACCGTGTCGTAGACGACGTCGACGCCGCCTGGGAAGACCATCGACAGGCCCTCCCACGGCTTGTAGAGCTTGGCCTGGCTCCAGTCCGCGACCGCCTCGATCAGCGACTCGGAAGGCGAGTGAAAGAACGCCTTTGCGCCGTGCCGCTCGGCGGCGTCGGCCTGGTGCTGCCAGCGCACGACTGCGCCGACCTCGACGGTCGGGTAGAGCTTCGCGAGTACGGCGAGGGTCGACAGACCGAGTGCCCCGATGCCGTAGACCAGCACCCGCCCGCCGATCGACGGCGGGTTGCGCAGCACCGAGTGCAACGCCACGGAGAACGGGTCGGCGAGTACGGCGATCTCGTCAGGAACTTCGTCGGGGCAGGCGATCGCCATGGACGTGTGCGCCGGGACCAGCTCGGCGAAGCCGCCGCTCGCGGTCTTGGAGTTGCCGGTGTGAATGCCGGGCGCGAGGTGACCCTCGGTGAAGTGGTGGCACAGGTTGAAGTCGCCGACCTCACACGACGGGCACATCGGGGAGATGCCACGCGGTCCGCAGGACAGCCACGGGTTGAGCACCACGCGCTCGCCGACGCGTCGGTCCGCAGTCGGGCCGACCTCGACGATCTCGCCGATGACCTCGTGACCGAGCACTTGCGGGAAGCTGATCATCGCGGTCATCGACGAGTCGCCGTCGCCGTCCATGAAGACCTGCTTGGCGTCGGATCCGCAGATCCCGCACAGGTTGGTCTTGATGATCACCCAGTCGTCGGCCGGGAGCTTCGGGTCGGGAATCTCGCGCAGGTCCATCGGGACCGCGGCGAGTGCCTTCAGGTAGGGCGAAGCGTCGTCGGGTGGTGCATCGCCCGGGGTTGGGGCCACACCGAACAGCAGTCCGCGCATCAGGCAGCGTTCCCCTCATCGGCGCCGAGGTGGTCGGCGCCGTGACCGAAGTTCAGTGTCGCGTTACGCAAGGCGGTCGACAGAATCGTGTTGGTCGGGTTCTGTGCGCCGCTGCTCGGGAACACCGAGCCATCGGCCACGAACACGTTCTCCATGCCGTGTACCCGGCCAGTGTCATCGGTGGCCGACGTACGCGGATCCTTGCCCATGCGCATGCCGCCCATGACGTGTGCGCCGTGCGGGATGTTCGCGCCGGTGAGGCTGTTGACGATCGATTCGGGCAGCGCGGCACCGATCGCATCCGCGCCGGCCGCTTTGAGTAGCGCAGTGATCAGCGGGATGTAGAACAGCGAGGCAATGTGCTCGTGCTTGCCCTGCGAGTAGGTGAGCCGGGGGACTGGTACGCCGCGGTAGTCCTTGACCTTCGGGTCGAGCTCGACCCGGTTCGTCGGGTACGGCAGGTCCTCGCCGATGAAGTCGATCCCGGCCAGCCGGTCCCGGAGCAGGCTGGTCCGCATCAGCGTCTTGAAGGTGCTGCCGAAGGGCTGCACGCCAGGCACGCTGCCTACGGCATCGAGGACGAACTGGAGCTCCTCGCCCTCGCCGATGACGTCTTCGCTGCCACCGATCTCCATGATCCCGCCGCGGAAGTACGGGATCCCGTTGAGCTTGGCGAACGCGCGCGCCCCCAAGAAGTCCGGATCGGCGAAGTCCTCGCAGCACTGCGTGATCGACCGGCCGCGATACGCGTGCATCCGCTCGGCGGTGAAGATGCCGAAGCCATCCATGAAGTTGTGGAACATCATGTCCCGGCCGATCCGGTCGTGCGGGTTCGGCAGGTTCGACAGCAACGCGAGCCGGGAGGTCTCGATCGCGGAGCACGACATCACGACGACCTTCGCGTCCATCTTGTGACGCTTGCCGCGCCGGTCGATGTACCGAACGCCGGTTGCGCGCTTTCCGTCGTGGATGACCTTGTCGACCATGGTGTCGGCATGAATCGTCACGTGGCCGGTCTGGACCGCGTGCTGCATGATCGCGAGCGCGCCGATGCGGGCGCCGATCGGGCAGCCGTAGTCGCTGCACTGGCCGCAGTCGTTGCACGCGGGTCGGCCCAGGTGGTGCTGGGAGTTGATCGCCATCGGGAACGGGTACGGGTGCAGGCCGAGCGCGTGGCAGCCCTTCGCGACGGTGAGCGATGACAGCTGCTGCGGTCCCGGGGGCATCACGAACCCGCGCTTGCCCGGCGCGAACTTCAGGGTGCTCTCCGGAATCGCGGCCTGGTCGCCCTGTGCGCCCATGAGGCGCTCGATGCGCTGGTAGTAAGGCGCGATCTCTTCATAGTCGAAGGGCCAGTCCTCGATGTCGGCTCCGGGGAATGGGCCGAGCATCGACTTCTTCGCGAAATCGATGTTCCAGAAGCGCGGGATCTTCGCGTCCCAGTGCGTCGTGCCGCCACCGACGACCGAGGCGAGGGGGTTCACGACGCCGACGGTGAGGTCGCCGCCCTTCTTCGCCTGGAACGTACGCGGCTCGGAGATCGGGTCAGGCTGGTCGAAGTTGCGGTCAAACTTCAGCTCGTCGTTGGAGAAGACGGTCTTGATCGGGCCGGCCTTCTCCCAGCCGTCGATGTAGCGCGGTCCCTTCTCGAACACCACGACGTCCCAGCCGTTGTGGGCCAAGACCATGCTCGTGACAGAGGCCCCGGCGCCGCTGCCGATGACGATCGCGCGCTCACGCATCGGTGTGCTCCGTCTTGTCGAACCCAGCATCGTTGACCGTCCTGCGGTTGACGCCGAGCGATCGCTGGCGGCGAAGGCGTCGGGCGGCAGACACGACGCCGAGCTCGCCGAGAACCGCGTTCAACGTCGGGGTCAGGACGACGACATCGAGCCCATCGCTCGTCTCGACCTCCTTCGCCGTGTAACCGCGTCGCTGGGAGTCACCGGGCCACAGGACGCTCTGCCAGCCGACCGTGTCGCGGTTGCCGCCGTACTCCGGCACCGAGTACATGCCTTCGATCGTGTTGGTGAAGATCAGGCCGCGGACGTCGCCGAGCTTGGTCAGGATCTGGTCCTGTGTCGACTGCGAGGCCTTGCTGAAGTCGCCTCCGGCGGCGGCGTCGAGCTGCTTCACCGCACTGCGGTATTGCTTGCGCAGGCCGGCGATCCGTCGCCGCCATGCCCATTCCTGACGTGGTGCGAGCGGGACAAAGTGCTTCATGTAGTTCTCGTGGTCGCCATAGCCGCCAAGGTGGCGGTTGCTCCACGGGCCACCGGCGAAGATCTTCGGGACCTTGAACTCGAAGGCCGAGAGCATGTCGTCGATGTAGTAGACGACGCCGGCCTCGGTCGCGCCGGGGGAGTTGTACAGTTTCTCGATCGGGTCGTCCTCAGGCCCCGGGACAAGGCGCGCGGCGGCCGCCTTGATCACGGCGCCTTCGTGCTCGGTGAAGAAGCGGAACTTCTTCGCCGCGTGCTTCGCTTCGGGTGCCGCGGCCTTGTGATGCGAGTGCGAGTCACGAAGGACGGTCGGACCCAGCGTGAGCAGTGGGGCGACACCAATGGCGCCGACCACCTGTCGACGGGATGGCTTCAGCTGGTCGTCCACCAGGCTCCTTCCCTGACACGCGTGTCAGTAACGGAGCGAATCGTACGGTGCGGAGAACGAGGAGTCGACGTACCTAGCGGTTGCGCCAGAACAGGAGCACGGTGATCGCCTGGAGGCTGGCGTACCGGGTTCGGGCCGAGACCGGCCGCCGCGCTGCCCCGAGGGCGGCCTCGGCGGCGTCCTTGACCGGTGCGAGCTTGGCCTCGAGCTCTTGGACCGCGCC
>DATAVE010000180.1:0-10440 GCA_036267875.1 Mycobacteriales bacterium | reverse complement strand
CACCGGGATCAGCGAGCGGATCGACGAGGTGCGCTGCATCGAGCTGCTCAACTACGCGACGTACGACCAGGCGGACGTGCTGGGCCCGATCATGGGATTCGGCATGTCGCTGGAGGAGACGCCGTTCATCCTGCTGCCCGGGGTGCTCACCATGGCGTGGGGCAGCATCGTCCATCAGATGGCGAAGGCTCTCGACGTCACGCTGGACTCGGTCGAGGAGAGCTACATCCGGTTCCCCGCTCCGGAGGACTTCGAGATCCCGACCGGCACGATCGCGGCGGGAACTCAGGCGGCGCTGCGGTTCGAGGTACGCGGGATGGTCGGCGGCAAGCCCGCGCTCGTGCTCGAGCACGTGACGCGGCTGCGCGACGACCTGGCGCCGGAGTGGCCACAGCCCGCAGGCCACGGCTGCTACCGCGTGATCGTGAGCGGTGAGCCGAACTACACAGTCGACCTGCAGCTCCTGGGCAGCGACGGTGACCACAACACGGCCGGGCTGAAGGCGACCGCGATGCGGCTGATCAACGCGCTGCCTCATGTCGTCGAGGCCGCTCCGGGTCTCGTCACTGCACTCGATCTGCCCCTGGTTGTCGGCCGGGGGCTGGTGCGCTCCAAATAAAGCGCGCGCTCGGGAATAACTCGCCGGTTGTCGGACGCTCGTGACAAAGTAGTAAGACAACGTAAGTAACCGGGCGGTCGGCGACGGAGAGGTGCTTCATGACCTCAGAACGGGTCGACGTGAGCGCCCCGATCGGGGCCGCAAAGGCGCCCGTTGTCCTCGACGACCTCCAGGTCGTCCACCATCTGCCGGCGCGCGGCGTGCGCTCCTGGTATCGCCGCCTGCACGAGCGTCGTCGTCTCTGGATGGCGATTCGGGGCTTTCGCGAGGTCCTGCTGGTCGTCGGCGTCTACTCGCTCTACGACGCCACGCGCTTTCTCGTTGCGGGCAAGTCCAGCGAGGCTTTCGCGAACGGCCGCTCGATCCTGCACTACGAGAAGGTCATCGGCCTCGCGCCGGAGCATTGGCTCAACAAGCTGTTCTCGGCGCACATCGTGTTGGGCCTCACGGCTGACTACATGTACGCCACGCTGCACTACCTCGTCACGCCGCTCGTACTCGTGTGGATGTGGCGTAGGCACGGCTCGGCGTACTCCCAGGCTCGCTCGGTGTTGCTGGTCACGACAGTCCTCGGTCTGGTCGGGTTCTCGCTGCTGCCGGTCGCGCCGCCTCGCCTGCTGCCGGAGTTCATCGACACGATGGCCAAGTTCTCCCACTACGGCTGGTGGGGCACCGCGGCGAGTGCGCCGCGCGGACTCGGTGGCGATACGAACCAGTTCGCGGCGTTGCCATCGCTGCATGTGGGCTGGGCGCTGTGGTGCGGGTGGCAGCTTGCCCGCTACGGCCGCCATCGCCTGACCCAGGTGCTCGGCGTGCTCTACCCGTTCGTCGTGGCGATCGTCGTGATGTCAACGGCCAACCACTACCTCGTCGACGTCCTCGCTGGGGTCGTGACGATGAGCCTTGCCGTCGGGATCGTGCGGCTCTTGACACTGGCCGGCCTGGTGATGCCACCGGGGGCTGAGGCTCCGGGTGTACCCGCCGGTGCGGAGCCAACCGCGACCTAGGACATCCTCAATAGATGTCCTCGACGTACGCCGGCATTGGTGTCAGCAATGGCGTCGCTGTGGGCCCGGTCGCGCGAGTGCACGGGCCGGTGCTGCCGCCACGTGACGGCGCGCCCGTCGACGTGCCCGCGGAGACCGATCGTGCACTCGTTGCCTTCGACGCCGCTGGCGACGAGCTCGAGGCGCTGGCCTCTCGTGCCGGCGCCTCCGGCGCGGTTCTGGTCCGGCAGGCCCGCATCGCACGCGACCCGTCGCTGACGGCACTTGCCTCGCAGCTGGTCAGCACCGGTCGTGCCGCGCCTCGTGCCGCGTGGGAGGCGTTCGCGGCGTACCGGGACATGCGAGCCGCCGACCCGATGCGGGCGGTGCCCGACCGCGCCGAGCTCGACGACATCCGCGACAGGGTGGTTGCTCGGCTGCTCGGCGAACCACCTCCGGGGATCCCCGATCCGGGCGTGCCGTTCGTCCTCGTCGCGCGGGACCTGTCGCCGGCGGTCACGGCCGGGCTCGACCCGCGGCGGGTGCTCGGCATTGTGACCGAGCGTGGCGGTCCGACGAGTCACACCGCGGTGCTTGCGAAGTCGCTCGGGATCCCTGCGATTGTCGCCTGCCCGGGCGTCGCCTCGCTGCGCAGCGGGCAGCGCGTGCTGATCGACGGCGCGACCGGCGAGGTCACCGCCGATCCTGACTCGGACGCCGTCGGTGAGGCAGTGAGGCTCCCGGAGCCCTCCGAGCCGGTTGCCGCCGGGCCCGGCCAGACGAAGGACGGCCGTCCGGTTCAGCTTTTTGCGGCGGTTGGCGGTGCAGCGGACGTCGCTGATGCGCTGGCGTCGGGCGCCGAGGGGATCGGCGTCTTCCGTACCGAGTTCGCCTTTCTCGACCGTGACACGCCGCCCTCGATTGCCGAGCAGGTAGCGGCGTACGCCGAGGTGTTCGCGGCCTTCCCCGACCGGGAGGTCACCGTCCGAACGCTCGACATCGGTGCCGACAAGCCCGCCTCGTATGTCCGCCTCGGTGACCAGCCCAACCCCGCCCTCGGTGTACGGGGGCTGCGGGTTGCCCGACGCCACCTCGAGCTGCTGACCGATCAGCTGACTGCGATTGCGATGGCCTCGCGGGGGTCGCCTGCCCGAGTGCGGGTGATGGCACCGATGGTGGCAACGACGGCAGAGGCGGCTTGGTTCGCGGCTCAATGTCGCGAGCACGGTGTCGGGACCACCGGCGTCATGGTCGAGGTACCGGCGGCCGCGCTGCGTGCCGCCGATCTGCTGCAGGTCGTCGACTTCGTGTCGGTGGGAAGCAATGACCTGGCGCAGTACACGTTCGCGACCGACCGGGCCGATGGCGAGCTCGCCGACCTGCTCGACCCGTGGCAGCCGGCCTTTCTGGATCTGGTCGCCACGGTGCTTCGCGCAGGTGCAGTCGCGGGGCGGCCCGTCACCGTGTGCGGCGAGGCGCCTAGCGATCCGTTGCTCGCCTTGGTGCTGGTCGGCTTGGGTGCCGGTGGCCTGACGATGACGCCGCGGGCACTGGCCGACGTACGAGCAACGCTGTTGCGTCACACGTCGGACGACTGCGTCCGCTACGCCGCCGCGGCTCTGTCAGCGGACGGCCCCTCCGAGGCCAGAGCCCGAGTCAGAGAAGCCCTGGACCCGAGCTAGAGAGCGGATGGCACATCCGCTCTCGGCGCGGTCTTCGCCGTCGTGGCCTTCTTTGCGGGCGTTGTCTTTTTGGCGGCGGCGGTCTTCTTGGCCGGCGCGGCCTTCTGCGCAGCCGGCGCTGCCTTCTTGGCTGCAGGTGCCTTTCGCGGGGTCGGGATCGAGGGCTCCTCGAGCGCTTCGAGCTCCTCGGGGGCCGGCATGCCCATCGACTCACCGATCTCCAGGCCTTCGGCCAGCGCGGGCTGGTGACCGGCGCCGCGCAGCGGGACCTCCTTGAGCAGCAGCGCGCCGATTACGCCGAGTGCGGCGACGGGCACTGACGCCAGGAACACGACGTGCAGCGAGTCGCTGAACCCGACCTTCACGGCGTTCTGGATCACAGCAGGCATCGACTTGATCAGCGCGGGACTGGCCGTCACCGAACCGCCGTGGACCTTTGTGATGGCCGCTTGGATCCCAGGACCGGTCAGTGCCTGTCGGGGGATCTTGGTCAGTTGAGCAGTGAGGTTGTGGTCGAGCCGGCTCGACAGGATCGTCCCGCCGATCGCGACACCGACCGCACCACCGATCGAACGGCCGAACGCGGCAAGCGAGGTGGCGACGCCGAGCTCGGAGTAGTCGACGGAGTTCTGGGCGACGAGCAGGAGAACCTGCATCGTCATGCCCATTCCCATGCCCATCAGCGACATGAAGACGACGATCTGCCAGAACGGCGTCGTCGCGGACAGGTGACTGAACAGGTAGAGCGAGGTCAGCATCAGCAGCGTGCCGGCGATCGGGAACCGTCGGTACGTGCCGGTCGCGGTGATCCGGCGGCCGCTGTAGATCGACATGATCAGTACGAACGCCATGATCGGCGCGAGCTCGAGGCCGGAGCTCGTGGGCGAGGCGCCGTGCACGATCTGCAGGAACAGCGGCAGGAAGGTCAGCGCGCCGAACATCGCAAAGCCGACCACTGCGCCGACGCTGAACGACGTACGGAAGACCGAGTTTCCGAACAGATGCAACGGGACGATCGGCTCTGTCGCCCGCTTCTCGATCTGTACGAAGATCGCGAACAGGACGACCGATCCGATGCCGAGCCCGATGATCGTGGCCGAGCCCCAGGCATAGCTGACGCCGCCCCAGGTCAGCATCAGGACCAGCGCGGTGACTGCGAGCGACAGGACGCCCGCGCCGACGTAGTCGATCTTGTGCTCGACCTTGGTCATGTCGCCGTGCAGGAAGGCGGCGACCGCGACGAGAGCGATCGCCCCGATCGGCAGGTTGATGTAGAACACCCACCGCCAGCTCAGGGACTCGGTGAAGAAGCCACCGACGAGCGGGCCGGCGACGCTCGCGACCGCGAAGGCCGAGCCGATCAGGCCGGTATAGCGACCGCGGTCGCGTGGCGGGACGACATCGCCGATGATCGCCTGCGCGCCGACGATGAGACCGCCGGCACCGAGGCCCTGGATCGCGCGGAACGCGATCAGCGAGTCGAGGTTCTGGGCCGCGCCGGACAGCGCAGAGCCGACCAGAAAGATGACGATCGCAGCCTGGAAGAAGCCCTTGCGGCCGTAGAGGTCGCCGAGCTTGCCCCACAGCGGGACCGTGACCGTCGAGGCGAGGATGTATGACGTCACGACCCACGACAGGTGGTTGAGCCCGCCGAGGTCGCCGACGATCGTGGGCAACGCGGTAGCGACGACGGTCTGGTCGAGGGCGGCCAGGAACATCCCGAGGATGAGCCCGACGAAGACCAGACGGATCTGGCGCTGGGTGAGTTCCGGCGGCATTACTGCCCCACTTCGCTTTCTTCTAGTTCTTCGGCAATGAGCTGGAGGCCGTGTACGACGGCGCGCTGGTCGGCCGGACGCATCCGGTCGAGCGCGCGCTGCACCGGCAGCAGCCGGGTGTCGAGGATGGTCGTGGCGAGAGCGCGGTGAGACTCGGCGATCTTGATGAGCGTGCGCCGACGGTCCGCCGGATCGGCGAACCGCTCGACCAGGCCACCGTTGTCGAGGTCGGTGACGACCTGGCTCGCGGTCGCCAGTGAGACGCCCAGCCTCGTCGCCAGGGTCGTGACGCTCATGCCCTCGTCACTGACGATCTGCATCAGCGCAGCGACGTGACGAGGCGCCGGTGGCGCGTCGCGCCAGGCGCTCTCCTTGTCAGGGTCGGGCGGTTTGATCTGCGTGCGCTCGAGGCGCTTCATGACGATTCGTAACGCGGAGAGCAAGTCGGCCGCTGTCGCAGATAGCGGGGGAGTCGTGGTCGGCGTGCTCACGAGAACAGGCTAAGACGATTACTTCGTACAACAAAACCGTTTGGCTGTGCGAAACGTCACACCGCGTCCGGCGGTGTGACGCGCACCGCGCGTCAGGCCGGGCCCAGTGGGTATCGCGCCTTAGATTGGTTGTTTGCCGCCCCGTTTCCCCCGGCCGGAGTCCTCAACGCATGCATCGTCGTTCGCGGATCGTCGCCATGGTTACGCTCGTGCTTGTCTTCGGCCAGCTCGGCGCGGCGCAGCTCGGTTCTGCTGACTCGCCGAGTCCCGCGTTCTGCACGCTGTTCTGCCCGCCGACCCCCACGCCCACGACGACGGCCACCCATGTCGCCACGACCACGCCAACCCCGACTCCGTCGCTAACGCTTATCCCGACGGTCAGCCCGACCGGATCAACGACCCCTACGACCTCGCCCAGCCCGACGATCACGCCGAGCACGATCAACGGCCCGGATGTCGCCTCCTACCAGCACCCCGC
Source organism: Mycobacteriales bacterium (assembly GCA_036267875.1). Taxonomy (GTDB): domain Bacteria; phylum Actinomycetota; class Actinomycetes; order JAFAQI01; family JAFAQI01; genus DASZTV01. Next base: position 4,406 of record DATAVE010000180.1, on the reverse strand, counting down.
AACCGCGGCGTATCCCAGTGGCAAGCCGATCGACTGGAACGCCGTTGCCGCCTCGGGGATGTCCTTCGCGATCGTGAAGGCCTCGGAGTCGAACAGCTACACGAATCCCTACTTCGCCGACGACTACGCCGACTCGCTGGCGGCCGGGCTCGTGCACGGGGCGTATCACTTCGCACGCCCCGCTTATCCGATCAGTACGACGGCGATGGCGCAGGCGCAGTACTTCGCGACCCGGATCGGCACTGTCAACACGCTGGACACGCTCCCGCCCGTGCTGGACCTCGAGGTGACGGGTGGACTGCCGCGCGCGGATCTCGTCACGTGGGCGCAGATCTTCTTGTATCGACTGCGGACGCTGACCGGCCGCACTCCGATGCTCTACACGTACCCGTCGTTCTGGACGGACGTCCTCGACGATCCGTCGGCCTTCGCCAGGTTCCCGCTGTGGATGGCGTCGTACGGCTCGTCGGCGCCGTCGGCCGATATCTGGCAGTACACCGACTCGGCCACGATCAACGGCATCAGCGGCAAGGTCGATGAATCCCAGTACCTCGGGACCGGTGGCACCGAGCTGCCATGGGCGACGCTGTCCGACGGCACGATCACGGTGCCGTGGCCGACCGCTGTGCCGAAGGCGCCGCACACCGTGACCGCAGTCGCGGGCCCTGGGACAGCCACGGTCTCGTGGGTGCCCGGCAACGACGGCAATGCGCGCACCACCTCCTACGTCGTGACGTCGATCCCGGGTGGTCTGACCGCCAAGGCGAGCGGTGCAGCGACGTCGGCGACCGTGACCGGTCTCGACCCGTCGACGTCGTACACCTTCACTGTGACGGCCGTAAGCGGCGCAGGATCGAGCGCTCCGTCGGCGCCGAGCGGGATGATCTCGGCGACCGTGCCGACCCAGCTCGCGCCCGTCCAGCCCGCCTCGATCGACTACGGCCAGCCGTTGTCGATCTCGGTGGTGCTGTCGCGCACGGACGTCACGCCGGCGACGCCGCTCCCCGCCGAGCCGGTGACCGTGATGCGGAAGGCGCCGAGCGCGAAGACGTGGACGACGTTCGCAACGACGAACACGGCGTCTGACGGCAGCGTCAACGTCACGCTGCATCCGCCGTCGGCCGTCGAGGTGGAGTTCGTCTTCAAGGGCGCACCGGGATTCGACGCGGCCACCGCGACGTCCACCACCGTCGTCCATGCGGTCGTCACGGCCGCGCTGTCGAAGCCAAAGGTCAAACACGGCCGGACCGTGACCCTGACCGGCACAGTGGCACCGGCGCTCTCGGGCGAGCAGGTCCTGCTCGAACGGCGAGTCAAGGGCAAGTGGACGACCGGACCCATCAAGACGGTCAACGCGCATGGCGGCTTCACCTACAAGATCAAGGCGGTCAAGAAGGGCGTCCCGCAGGCCTACCAGGTGCTCGCCTCGCCGAAACACGGCCTGGCATCCGGCACCTCTGCGCCGGTCACGCTCACCGTTACCTAGCGACCGCGGTGGCGGGCGAGGTCCCGTGCCAGCACAATGGCTTGGCCAGCCCACCTGATGCCGGGAGACGAACGTGCGCAGCACGATGCAGGACTTTCCCCTCACGATCGGCTCGATCCTGCGCTACGGCCGGGACGTCTTCGGTGACAGCGAGGTAGTGACCCTCGGCGATGGCGGGATGCGCCGTCGGCGTTCCTACGCAGAGACCTCCGCCCGCGCGTCGCAGCTGGCGAACGGCTTGCGTGAGCTCGGCATCGACGGTGACCAGCGGGTCGCGACGTTCATGTGGAACAACGCCGAGCACCTCGAGGCCTACCTCGCGGTGCCTTCGATGGGCGCGGTTCTGCACACCCTGAACATCAGGCTGTTTCCCGAGCAGGTCGTCTACATCGCCAAGCACGCCGAGGACGGAATCGTCATCGTCGACGACTCGCTCATCCCGGTGTTCGCGAAGGTGCTGCCGGACCTGGAGACCGTGCACACCGTGCTGGTCAACGGCGACGGCGACCGCTCGGCGCTCGAAGGCGTGGGCAAGCAGATCCTGTCCTACGAAGACGTGCTCGCCTCGTCCTCGGTGAGCTTCGACTGGCCCGAGGACGTGGACGAACGGTCGGCCGCCGCCATGTGTTACACGAGTGGCACCACCGGCAACCCGAAGGGCGTCGTCTACTCCCACCGATCCTGCTGGTTGCACTCGATGTCGATCTGCACCGGCAACAACAACAACCTCTCGGCGGACGACCGCGCGCTGCCGATCGTGCCGATGTTCCATGCCAATGCGTGGGGGCTTCCGTACGCCGCATTCATGTCGGGTGCGGATCTCGTGATGCCCGATCGCTTCCTGCAGGCCGAGCCGGTGATCAACCTGATCGAGGACGAGCAGGTCACCGTGTCGGCCGCCGTCCCGACGATCTGGAACGACATCCTGCAGTTTCTGCGCAACCACCCGCGGCCGGAGGTGTTCTCCACGATTCGCGCGGTGCTGTGTGGCGGTTCCGCGGTGCCGCGTTCGCTGATCGCGGCGTTCGACAACGAGTTCGGCGTCACGATCATCCAGGGCTGGGGGATGACCGAGACCTCGCCGGTTGCCGCGGTCGCGAAGCCGCCGGTCGGCGTGACCGGCGACGCCGCGTGGGACTACCAGTCGAAGGCCGGCCGGTTGCAGTTCGGCGTCGAGCTCAGACTCGTCGACGACTCCGGTGAGGTGCAAGAGCGCGACGGCAAGGCGGTCGGTGAGATCCAGGTACGCGGGCCGTGGGTGACCGCGGCGTACTACCTGGACGACGACGTGACGAAGTTCGACGACGGCTGGCTCAAGACGGGTGACGTCGGCACGATCGACCCGATGGGCTACATCACGATCAGTGACCGTTCGAAGGACGTCATCAAGTCCGGCGGTGAGTGGATCTCCTCGGTCGAGCTCGAGGGCGAGATCATGGCTCACCCCGCCGTGCTCGAGGCATGCGTCGTCGGCGTACCTGATGACAAGTGGCAGGAGCGCCCGCTCGCCTGCGTCGTACTTCAGCCGGGCGCCGACGCCTCGCCGGCCGAGCTGCGCGACTTCGTCGCCGATCGGGTCGTGAAGTGGTGGGTTCCGGAGCGCTGGGCAGTCATCGACGCAGTGCCTAAGACCTCGGTTGGGAAGTTCGACAAGAAGGTCCTGCGCAAGCAGTACGCCGACGGAGAGCTCAGCGTCGTCACTTTGTGACGGTTTCACCCGCTACCTGCGGGCCGCTTGGTCGTTCCTTCTCTTGACATGTTGTTCTGGCGCTGGCGCGATCTGCGCCTCTACAGCCATGCCGCGATTGGGTTCGCTGCGCTGGCTCTAGTCGTCGTGGACGCATCGGTTGCAGGGGTCCGCGGCAACGCCTCGTCTTCGCCCACGCCTGCGTCGTCGGTGGCCGCTCACCATCAGGTACTCGCCCTCGGCCACGGATTGCATGCCTTGGCGGTAGCCAGCGGCGGCGGGCGCATCTGGGTGCTCGCGCAGCACGGCCGGCACGGCTCGACGGCGGTCGCGGAGATTGACCCGACAACCGAGCAGACGGTTACCTCGATTCAGGTTCCCGGCGCCGCGTCGCATCTCTTCTACGGGGTCGGCCAGGTCTGGGTGACCGGAGGCACACAGATCAGCGACGTGGATCCGCACGGTGGCCACGTTCGGACGATCCAGCTGTCCGGCGGAACGGTTTCCTCGATGGCGTTCGAACGATCGACGGCGTACGCCGCGGTCATCGGCCGCGACGAGCTGCTCGCCGTAACGGTTGGCAAGCAGCTAAGGACGCGGACGATCGAGGAGAAGGGTGGACCGCTCACGGTCGTCGCTGTGCCTCGGGCGATCGAGGTCACCAACGACGAGATGAACCTGGTCCCGGTGATCTTCCCCGGCGCCGACACGTCGTTCCTGGCCACACTGCAGCTGGGTCGTCCGGTGATCGCCTCAGGTGGTGCCCGAGTGGTCTGGGTACGCCGTAGAAATCTCCTGGTTCGGGAGACGCTGCGGCACGGTGTCAGCCGGCCCGCTCGTCAGTACCTCGACGTCCGCGGCCGCCCGATGCAGGTGACGAACACCGACGACGGTGGCTGCTATGTGACGGTCAGCACGGCTCGGCGCTCGCAGCCGAGCTTGCTGTACTTCTCGCCTCAGAGCTTGCAGGCTCCCCATCCGAAGCCGACCGCTGTCCATCGCGGTCGGCCGGTTCGAAGTTTCGCGGTCGATCCTGCAGGCGGGGTGGCCTATGTGGACGTGGCTGGCGGACTTGCCAAGTGGGTGCCAAGCGCCAAGCCGCTGCGGTAGCCTCAGCGGTCGCGGCGGCGACGTCGCGAGGAGGCTTCGCCTAGTCCGGTCTATGGCGCCGCACTGCTAATGCGGTTTGGGTTTATCGCCCATCCCGGGTTCAAATCCCGGAGCCTCCGCCAC
>DATAVE010000179.1:0-7652 GCA_036267875.1 Mycobacteriales bacterium | reverse complement strand
ATGTTGGGGTTGAAACGACGACGGGTACGCCGGTGCGAGTGCGACACATTCATGCCGAACCCGGGACCCTTGCCGCACACATCACAGACGGAAGCCACGCGAACAGATTAGCCCGACTCGTGAGTCGGACTCAAAGCGTCGGCATTCACGCCTAACCTGCCCGTGTGATCGACGAGTCGTCGCACGTCCGCGGCGTCGTCGGGGAGAAGCCGGCGGCGCTGCTCGAGAAGGCGTTCGAGATCCGCACGGTCGGCGATCTGCTCCGGCACTATCCCCGTCGCTATTTCGAGCAGGGGGAGCTGACCGACCTCTCCAAGCTGCGCCCCGGCGAGCAGGCCACGCTGAAGGTGCGCGTGCTGAAGGTAGATGGTCGCCAGATCCGTCCGAAGCTCCACAAGACCGACATCACGGTGACGGACGGGACCGGTCGGTTGGTCGTGACGTTCTTCAACCGCCGCTACCTCACCAAGACGCTCGCCGTGGACGACGAGATCGTCGTCGCCGGCGAGGTCGAGGAGTTCCGCGGCAAGCTCCAGCTCAAGCAGCCGGACATGAACCCGGATGCCGGCGGCATGGTCGACAACGCCGGCAAGTTGCTGCCGATCTACCCCGCGACCAAAGGGCTTCCGACCTGGTTCCTGCGCGATTCGATCCGCAACGCACTCGGCATGGTCGATCTGGTCGAGACGTTGCCGGCGGACCTGCGCAAGCTACGGAAGCTGGCCGGCCGAGCCGAAGCACTACGGGCGATCCATCAGCCGACCGATCGAGACGATGTTGATCGAGCGGAGGAACGGCTGCGTTACGACGAGGCATTCGTGATGCAGATTGTGCTCGCCCAGCGCCGCACGCTCGCGGCACTCGAGCCCGCGAAACCACGCGCGCCGCGCGCCGGCGGGCTGCTGGAGGCCTTCGACGCGACGCTCCCGTTCACGCTGACCGCTGGACAGCTCGACGTCGGTGAGCAGCTGCTCGCCGATCTCTCCAGTGAGATCCCGATGCATCGGCTGCTCCAGGGCGAGGTCGGCTCGGGAAAGACAGTCGTCGCGTTGCGCGCGATGCTCGCGGTCGTCGACTCCGGAGGTCAGGCGGCGCTGCTGGCGCCGACCGAGGTGCTCGCACAACAGCACGCCCGCTCTATCGACGCGCTTCTCGGGCCACTCGGTCGAGGTGGCCAGCTTGACGCCGCGGATGGCGCGACCAAGGTCGCTGTCGTGACCGGTTCCATGAGCACAGCGGCTCGTCGTACGACACTGCTCGATATCGGGATCGGTGACGCCGGCATTGTCATCGGTACGCACGCCCTGCTCGAGAACACCGTGCAGTTCTTCGATCTCGGCCTGGTCGTCGTGGACGAGCAGCATCGCTTCGGTGTGGAGCAGCGAGACGCTTTGCGCAGCAAGGCCGACACGCCGCCACACGTCCTCGTGATGACCGCGACGCCCATCCCACGAACGGTGGCGATGACCGTCTACGGCGATCTCGAGACGTCGACGTTGACCGAGCTGCCGGCGGGCCGGCAGCCGATCTCGACCACGGTCGTCCCGACCGCGGACAAGCCCGGCTGGCTCGATCGGGTCTGGGAGCGGGCGCGCGAGGAGATCGATGCGGGCCGCCAGGTCTACGTCGTCTGTCCGCGCATCGACGCCGAAGACGACGGCAGTGTCGACGCCGAAGCGGGGTGGGGCGCGACAGCGACGGTCGTCGAGGTATCCGAGATGCTCTCCGCCGGGCCGCTTGCCGGGCTGACGCTCGAGATGTTGCACGGGCGAATGCCGGCTGAGGCCAAGGACGACGTGATGCGCCGGTTCGCTGCGGGCCGCGTCGATGTGCTGGTTGCGACGACGGTGATCGAGGTCGGCGTCGATGTGCCTAATGCGACGGTGATGGTCGTGCTCGACGCCGATCGGTTCGGCATCTCCCAGCTGCACCAGCTGCGCGGTCGGATCGGCCGCGGTGGCCATGCCGGGGTCTGCTTGCTCGTCACGGCCGCCCAGGCGGGGGCTCCGGCGCGCGACCGCCTCGACGGTGTCGCCGCGACAGTGGACGGGTTCGAGCTCGCCCGGCTCGACCTCGAGCAGCGTCGTGAGGGAGATGTGCTCGGCCAGTCGCAGTCGGGCCGCCGCTCGAAGCTCAAGCTGTTGCGGTTGCTCAGAGATGAGGGCGTGATCGACACCGCGCGAGTTGACGCCGGGGGCGTTGTCGTCCACGACCCGACGCTCGAAAAGCACGAAGCGCTGCGCGCCGAGGTCGAGGCGCTCGCAGCAGACGAGCGCGCCGACTTCCTAGGAAAAACGTGACGCGGCTGATTGCGGGCACCGCGGGCGGTCGCCGGCTTGCCGCCCCCGCCGGACGAGGCACCCGCCCGACCTCGGACCGGGTCCGGGAAGGTCTGTTCTCCTCGCTGGAGTCGCTCAGCGGGGGTCTCGCCGGTGTTGCGTTCCTTGACCTCTACGCCGGCTCCGGGGCGGTTGGCCTGGAGGCCGCGAGCCGAGGTGCCGCGCCGGTGACCCTCGTCGAGCGTGAAGCGGCAGCGGTCAAGGTCATCCGCGGGAACGTCCTCGCCGTCGAGGCGTCTCGGATCGACGTTGTCGCCCAGTCGGTCGAGCGCTACCTCGCAGGCACGCCCCGGGCGTACGGCGTCGTGTTTCTCGACCCGCCGTACGCCGATCCGGTCGATGCGGTCCTCGTGGGCTTGGCAACAGGCGGTTGGCTCGCCGAAGATGCAGTCGTGTGTGTTGAACGTGCGACCCGTGATGCTGCAGTGACGTGGCCCGAAGGGCTCGTCGCGCTCCGTTCGCGTCGCTATGGCGATACGACGCTCTGGTACGGTCGCGCCTCATGAGGCGGGCGGTATGTCCGGGCTCGTTCGATCCCATCACCAACGGTCATCTCGACGTGATCGCTCGGGCGAGCGCGCTGTTCGACGAGATCATCGTCGTGGTCGGCGTCAACGTGTCCAAGGACAGGCTGTTTGACGTGCCCGAGCGGCTCGAGCTGATTCGAGAGGTGACCGCTCATCTCCCGAACGTCAAGGTCGACACCTTCCGTGGCCTGCTCGTCGACTTCTGCGTCGCCCACGACGTGAAGGTGATCGTCAAGGGTCTGCGAGCGGTCAGCGACTTCGACTACGAGCTGCAGATGGGTCAGATGAACCATTCGCTCGCCAAGGTCGACACGTTGTTCATGCCCGCCGACCCGCACTACAGTTTTCTTTCATCCAGCCTGGTCAAAGAGGTTGCGACGTACGGCGGGGACGTGTCGAAGCTGGTGCCGGAACCCGTCCTCGGTCGGTTGAAGGAGCGGGTCGCCGAACGACTAGCGGCCGACCGCAAAGAGAGCGAGGCATAAGCCAGCGTGGGGATCTCCGAGAAGCTCGACGAGTTCGTAGCGATGGTCGAGAACGCCCGCGCCATGCCGATGTCCGCGTCGTGCATCGTCAACCGCAACGAGATGCTCGAGGCTGTCGAGGAACTGCGCAAGGCCCTCCCCGAGGAGCTGCGCAAGGCCCGCAGCCTGCTGCGGGACCGGGCATCCGTGATCGAAGAAGGCAAGGCCGAGGTCGGTGTGATCCTCGCCGAGGCAGAGTCCGAGCGCGCCCGCCTGGTGTCGCGTACCGAGGTGGTCAAGGAAGCGACCCGCGAAGCTGAGCGCCTCGTCGCGGCGGCCAACTCCGAGTCCGACCGGATGCGCCGGGAGGTCGACGACTACGTCGACGGCAAGCTCGCGAACTTCGAGATCGTGCTCAACCGCACGCTGCACGCCGTCGAGCATGGGCGTAACAAGATCAACGGCCGTCACGAGCTCGAGTCGCTCCAGGACGTCGACGAGGACGAGGAGCTCGAACCTCTCCCGGGCGCTTAGCCGCTCGGTAATCTCGATCTGGTGAAATCCGCATTCCGATACGACACCAGACAGCTAGGGCGACGCGCGGGGTCGATGCTGGAGGAGCGGATCGAGGCGACCGCTCCGGACGGCTGGGGCCTGGACCTGGTCCGCGTACCGGCAGGAACCGCGATGGTCATCGACGCGCGGTTCGAGTCGGTAATGGACGGCGTGCTCGTCACCGCGACGATCGAGCTGCCGGTTGCGGCGGAGTGTGGTCGCTGCCTCGATCCGATCGACCTCGAGCTGCGGGTTCCAATCCAGGAGCTCTACAGCTATGTGCCGGATCCGGAAGACGACGAGGCGTCGACGTTGGATGGCGACGTCCTCGATCTCGAGTCGGTGGTGCGTGACGCGGTCGTGCTCGAGCTACCGATGAACCCGCTGTGCGACCCCGATTGTGAGGGTCTTTGCCCGGGGTGCGGTGCGCGAATGGCTGACGTCGAACCGGACCACTCACACGGCGAAGTTGACCCGCGATGGTCGAAACTTGCACTCTTGAAGGAAGCAAACGAAGCAAGTACCACCGAGGAGAACTAACCGTGGCCGTTCCCAAGCGCCGTATGTCGCGCAGCAACACGCGCTCGCGTCGCTCGCAGTGGAAGGCCAGTGCGCCGTCCCTCGTGAGCTGCTCGCGCTGTCGCCAGCCGAAGCTCCCGCACACCGCCTGCTCGGTGTGTGGCACCTACAACGACCGTCAGGTCGTCGCCGTCTGACCGAGCTGACTCCGGTGGTCCGCTCCGCCGTCGCGCTGGTTTGCAGCGTCGATCCGGCAACGCTTGGCACAGAGACCACCTTGGACCAGCTCGGTGCCGACTCGCTTGTGCGGGTCGGTATCGCCGACGTCGTCGAGGCGGAGCTCGCCCGAGACGGCGTCGTCGTGCAGATCGATGACGCAACCCTCGGCCGGGTGAGAACTCTCGGAGAGATCGACGCCTACCTCGCTGCGCCCAAAAGTGCCTGAGGGCGAAAGCGTCGAGCGGCTGATCGCGATCCTCGGTGGCGAGGTCGACCGGGATCTGGTCGAGCTGTCCATCACCCACCGGTCGTTCGCGTACGAGAACGGCGGCATCCCGACCAACGAGCGGCTCGAGTTCCTCGGTGACTCGGTGCTCGGCATCATCGTCACCGAGGAGCTGTACCGGCGCTTCCCCGACCTTCCCGAGGGCCAGCTCGCCAAGCTGCGGGCCGCAGTCGTCAACGCCCGGGCACTCGCCGGAGTCGGTCGAGAGATCGGCCTTGGCGCCTACCTCAAGCTGGGCCGCGGCGAGGAGACCACAGGCGGGCGCGACAAGTTATCGATCCTCGCCGACGCGCTCGAGGCAGTGATCGGGGCGTACTACCTCGATCGCGGGCTCGAGCCGTCGCGCACGCTCGTGCTCGGGCTGTTCGCGGGTGCGCTCGAGGATGCCGCTGGTCTCGGTGCGGGGCTGGACTGGAAGACCTCGCTGCAGGAGCTCGGCGCCGAGCGGGGGATCGGGGCGCCGGAGTACGCCGTCGAGGAGAGTGGCCCCGACCACGCAAAGTCGTTTCGAGCGACGGTGCTGCTCGCAGGCGAGACAGCCGGCGAGGGCGTCGGCAACAGCAAGAAGGAAGCCGAGCAGCGCGCCGCCGAGCAGGCCTGGACGTCGCTCAGCTCGAATGCCTGAGCTGCCTGAGGTCGAGACCGTCCGGATCGGCCTCGACAAGTGGGTCGTCGGTCGTCGGATCACCGACGTCGCGGTGTTCGGCGAGCGGACGTTGCGACGCCACACAGCAGGGGAGCAGGACTTCGTTGCGCGCATGGCAGGGCGCCGCGTCGTCGCGGCGAAGCGGCGCGGCAAGTACCTCTGGATGCCACTCGACGACGGGACAATCCTGCTGGCCCACCTCGGGATGTCAGGGCAGTTTCTGGCAGTCGAGACGGCTGACCCGCCGAGCCGCCATCTGCGGGCTCGGTGGCGCTTCGACGATGGTGGACTCGAGCTGCGGTTCTGCGACCAGCGGACATTCGGCGGGTTGGCGCTCGCCGATGCAAGCCTCACCGAAGACGGCGTCCCGACCGTGCTTGCCCATGTCGCGCCGGATCCGCTGGAGCCCGCTTTCGACGCCAGACGCTTCAGCGCGGCGCTGCGCCGTCGGCACACCGGGATCAAGCGCGCCATCCTCGACCAGACGTTGATCTCGGGGATCGGCAACATCTACGCAGACGAGGCGCTCTGGCGAGCCAAGCTGCACTTCGAGCGTCCGACCGACCGGATGCGACCCGCTGACGTCACGCGGCTGCTGGCGGCCGTAGACGACGTGCTGAGCGCCGCGATCGCTGCCGGCGGGACGTCCTTCGACGCCTTGTATGTCGCGGTGAACGGGCAGAGCGGCTGGTTCGATCGTTCGCTGGAGGCCTATGGCCAGGACGGTCGGCCCTGCTCGAGATGCGGCACTGCGATCGTGCGGGTGAGCTTCACCAACCGCTCGTCGTACCTCTGCCCGAAGTGCCAGCGCCCGACGTTGGGCTCCGCCCGGCCAGTAGACAGCTCGCGCCGCTTGACCGGTTGATCGAGGAGCGTCACACTAGATATGTCGCGCCGACACATGGACGCGGCCTACCAAGCAAAACCTGTCGGGATCCGGCCGGGGTCGAGTGTGCCCAGGCAGGACATCTGACATGTCCTCACCGTGGAGGATCGGCAAGGATGGCAAAAGCCCTCATGGGTCACGTCGGGACTGGTCTCGACCTGCGAATGGCTTCCGAGTTGAAGCGCATGCGTGATCGGGTGCGCGACCTCGAGAACGAGGCAATCCGCCTCCGTGCCGAGAATGTCGAGCTCCGCTCCGTCAATACGGAGCTGTCCACGATCGCTCGGGTCGACGAAGAGATGATGCGCCTCACCGTCAGCGAGCAGGCTCGTGACCACGAGCCGGCCCTTACCTAGTCCGTTCATACCTGAAAAGCCCGCGCGTTGGGCTAGCGTTATCAGCGGTCTTCCCCGCCTGACCGCCTCTACCCGGGAGTCTCACGGGTGCATCTTGCGAGCTTGACCCTTCGAGGGTTCAAGTCTTTCGCGTCGTCGACCACGCTTCGGTTCGAACCGGGCGTCACGGCCATCGTCGGTCCGAACGGATCCGGCAAGTCCAACGTCGTCGACGCGATCGCTTGGGTGCTCGGCGAGCAGGGAGCGAAGTCGCTGCGCGGCGGCAAGATGGAAGACGTCATCTTCGCCGGTACTGCAGGACGGCAGGCGCTCGGGCGGGCCGAGGTAGTGCTCACCATCGACAACACCGACGGCGCGTTGCCGATCGACTTCACCGAGGTCACGCTCTCCCGGATCATGTTCCGCAATGGTGGCTCCGAGTACGCGATCAACGGCTCGCCGTGCCGGCTGCTCGACATCCAGGAGCTGCTCTCCGACTCGGGCATCGGTCGTGAGATGCACGTCATCGTCGGACAGGGACAGCTCGACGCCATTCTCTCGGCTAGTCCCGAGGAGCGCCGCGGGTTCATCGAAGAGGCGGCCGGCGTCCTCAAACACCGTAAGCGCAAGGAACGGGCGCTGCGCAAGCTCGACGCGATGCAGGTCAACCTCAATCGACTCACCGACCTGACTGCGGAGCTGCGCCGCCAGCTCAAGCCGCTCGGCCAGCAGGCGGACGTGGCTCGCAGAGCGTCCGTGATCCAGGCGGACCTCCGTGACGCCCGGCTGCGCTTGCTCGCCGATGACCTGACGATGCTGCGCGGCGCCTTCGATGCCGAGGTGGCCGACGAGACCGCGCTCCTGGCCCGTCGGGCC
>DATAVE010000178.1:0-15176 GCA_036267875.1 Mycobacteriales bacterium | reverse complement strand
CTTGAGACTCCAGCGCAGTCGTCGGTCTGGCCCGCACTCCGGCAGGGTTGCGTCTGGACGGATCGTGGTTGCGCCGGCAAGGAACGACTCGGGGACCCGGTCGAGCCAATGCAGCATGAAGAGCGCGTGCTGGCAGCTTGTGGCGCCGCGCTTGGCCATACCAGTGAGCGTGGCCGGACTGATCGGATGATCGGTTGGGCGCTGGTCGTTCAGGACATGCGACATCGCCCAGATGCTGTCGGCGACACCCTTCCAGCTCAGGCCACGCTCGACGCGTTGCGCATCGAGCGCCTCATGCAGCGCAACCGCGTCGAAATCCAGGATGGCTGGGCTCGTCACATTGCCTACGGTAAGGACATGACGTTCGTCGTCGTCGTAGTGGTGGCGGCAGGGTTGATTGCTGTCGTGCTCGTCGTGTCGTCCCGGGTGGTCGGACAGATCGCCGAGCAGTACGGCGAGGATCCAGCTTGGTGGAAAGCCCGAGTGCTGCCGCTCGGCTTCTTCGGTCCAGTTGTCGCCAAGATCATGTTGGAGCGTGGTCGCGGCGGCGGGGGAGGATTCGCCTGATGCTGATCCACCCTTGGGATGCCACGAGCGGTGACGACGAGTGGCGTGCCTTCGTGGTTGCGCAGAGCTTCGGCCAGCTGATCGCCGCTGGCCGCGACCGCGAGGTCCCGGTGGTGGTCCCGACGCAGTTCCTCCTCGACGGCGACGAGGTACTGCTTCACCTCGCTCGACCTAACCCGATCTGGCACGCGATCGATGAGAACCCCGTCGTGTTGCTGAGCATCGCGGGCGACTGGGCGTACATCCCCGCTGCGTGGAAGGCGATAGGTGACGAGGACCCCGCGCTGGGCATCCCGACGACCTACTACGCGGCGGTTCAGCTGCGTTGCGAGGCGAGCATCGTTGACGATCCGGCCGCCAAGCTGGACATCCTGCGCAGCCAGCTCGGTGTGGTTGAGCCACACAGTGGCCACGCTGATCCCGGCGTACACGAGCGCAAGCTGGCAGGCATCCGAGGGCTCCGGCTGGCGCTCACCGAGGTCAGTGGGAAGTTCAAGTACGGCGGAAACGTCGACGAGGCGCATCGCGAGGCGATCGCGGCCAACCTGGAGCAGCGAGGTGGCGCCGGCGACCTGACTGCCCGGGCTCACCTGCGGCGCCGTAGTCGGTCGGATTGAATCGGGCTGTCTCGGTACCTGCACGTCATGCGACCGATCGCGTCGCGCTACATGAACTCGACTGCGGCGATGACGTTCTTCGCTCCGTAGATGCGGCCATAGCTCTTGCCGGTCAGTTCGGTAAGGACTCCGATCTCCACGAGCCGGTCAACGATGCCTTTGGCTGTCGGAGCGGACACGCCGTAGTGGTCCCTGACGAACGGCATCGTCACGACGGGCCAGTCGATCAAGTCGGCGGCGACGACCGCGATCTTCCCGCTCCAGTGGCGCTGGTTGAGTTGCGCCCGCACTTCCTCCAGCCACGCCTTGAGAGCGCCTGCGGCGGTCACGAGCCCCGCGGACTGCTCACAGAGTGCTCGGCAGAAGAATGTGACCCACGGATTCCAATCACCGGACTGGCTGACCGCGAGCAAGTTGTCCTGATACTCGTCACGCCGCTTGAGGAGCCACGTCGAGATCGTGATGGCTGGTTCGGTTAGGACGCCGTGGACCAGAAGTTGCAGCACGACAACTAGCCTCCCGATACGGCCGTTGCCATCACCGAAAGGGTGCAACGCCTCGAACTGGTAGTGCGCCATGGCGCATCGCAGCGGGGCTGGTAGCGGAAGATCTAGGTAGAGCCATTGCTGCCATTGCTCCAGACCGGCGCGCAGTCGGTCGTCCGGCGGCGGCGGGATGTAGCGCGCGTCGTACACCGTGCAGCCACGTGGGCCGATCAGGACCTGGTGCTCTCGCACCTTGCCGGGATCGCGCGGAGGTGTACGCGAGTCGCGGGCCAAGATGCCCTGCAGGTCTTCCAGCAACGGAACCGTAAGGGGACGCCCTTCTCGGATCCATTGGAACGCCTGGTGCGCCATCTCCTCGTAAGCCCGAATCTCTACAACCTCGGGAGAGGCTGGTCGAGCCTGTGGTAGCCGTGCCTCGAGTACGTCGGCGAGGGCGCCGTATGTGCCTTCGAGCGCAGACGTATCTACGGCCTCGCGCGCGAGGGCCGGCGCGATAAGAAGGCCGGGATTCGGCAGGCCACGGCATGCTTCGCCGAGGCGGCTGAGCGCCCCGGTCGCCTCGGAGACGGCATTCCAGGTCTCGTTGGTGAGTTCGACGGAGGTCGGCAGGGGGTTCGGGAGGTAGGCGAAGTAGGAGTACTCCCGCAGATATTCGTCGTGACCTTGAATCGGCACGAGTTGCCCGGCTGAGCTGTTGCCCAGAGCCTCAAGGTCCATGATGTAAGGCTATCGCGCCAAAGTCCTAACATTGCGGACCTGAATGTTAGGGGGAGGGTTTCAATCACAGCGCTGTAAGTTAGGGGCCAGGCCTTGACCTCCTAACACCCAGTGCGACATCAGGAGCGGCAGAAGGTAGTTGCCTCGTTCGACGTCGACGAGGATCGCTGGACTTTTGACCGTGCTGTGGGGCCACAGGTAACCTCGACCGGTCGCTTGGGCGTCAGCCTGCGCGACGTGTCGCATCAGCGACGCTGCGAACCAAATCGAAGATACGAGAAGGCACCCCTGTGCGTACGTTCCAACCGAAGCCTGGCCAGGTGACTCGCCAGTGGCACGTCATCGACGCAACCGATGTCGTGCTCGGCCGGCTCGCCAGCCAGACCGCTCGGCTGCTGCGAGGCAAGCACAAGCCGATCTTCGCGCCGCACATGGACACCGGTGACTTCGTCATCATCGTCAACGCCAGCAAGGTCGCCCTGACCGGCAACAAGCGGGCCGACAAGCTCGCCCACCGCCACTCCGGCTACCCGGGCGGCCTCACCTCGACCCCGATCGGCGAGCTGCTCGAGAAGCGGCCGGATCGCGTCGTCGAGAAGGCGATCAAGGGGATGCTTCCCCACACCACGCTTGGCCGGCAGATGGCGAGCAAGCTCAAGGTCTACGCCGGTCCCGAACACCCGCACCAGGCGCAGCAGCCGGTGCCCTACGAGATCACGCAGGTGGCGCAGTAGTGAGCGAGACCGTGACCGAAGACGTCGTCGCCGAGCCGGCGCTCATCGACTCTGACGAGTCGGCTGACATCGTTTCAGAGGACGCCGCTGCGTCGGAGGACGCGATCAGCGCTCCCGAGACTCCGGAGTACACCAGCGAGTCGTCGGCCCCGGCCGAGCGCAAGCCGCTCGTCGAGGTTGGTGGCCCGTCGGCCGCAACCGGTCGCCGCAAGGAGGCGATCGCCCGCGTTCGGCTGATCCCCGGCACCGGCGTGTGGACCATCAACGGCCGCACCCTCGATGACTACTTCCCGAACAAGGTCCACCAGCAGATCGTCAACGAGCCGTTCGAGACGCTCGGCATTCCTGACGGCTACGACGTGCTCGTCCGCGTCAGCGGTGGCGGCGTGTCCGGCCAGGCAGGTGCGGTGCGCCTCGGCGTGGCTCGCGCGCTGCTCGAGGTCGAAGGTGCCCGCCCGCCGCTGAAGAAGGCCGGCTTCCTGACTCGCGACGCGCGGGCCAAGGAGCGCAAGAAGTATGGCCTGAAGAAGGCCCGCAAGGCTCCGCAGTACTCGAAGCGGTAGTTGCCGCTTTTTGGGACGGACGGCGTCCGCGGTATCGCGGGCGTCGACCTCACTGCCGAACTCGCACGCTCGTTGGCGTCGGCCGCTGTAGCCGTACTTGGCGCTGGCATCGATCGACCACTCGTTGTGGTCGGTCGTGACCCGCGCCCATCAGGTGGCTGGCTGCAGGCTGCGGTTGTCGAAGGTCTGACGACTGCGGGTGCCGACGTCGCGTTGCTCGGAGTCATCCCGACGCCGGCGGTCGCGCGCGCGATCGCGGATGGTCTGCCCGGTCATCCGGGCCGACCGACCTTCGGCGTCGTCATCTCGGCCAGCCACAATCCTGCTCCCGACAACGGCATCAAGCTGTTCGGTCCCGGCGGACGCAAGCTCGACGATGCGACCGAAGTCACGATCGAGGCGATGGTCGATCGAGACGTTGCCGAGACGAGCCCGGGTCAGGTCGTCGCCGACCGAAGCGACGATCCGACTTGGTACGCGGCGGCGCTGCTCGAGACGCTGCCGGTGCGCCTCGACGGCATCAAGGTGGTCGTCGACTGCGCCAATGGCGCGGCCTCGACCGTGGCCGCCGCCGTGTACGGCGGGGCCGGCGCCGACGTCACGCTGATCAACACCGAGCTCTCGGGTGAGCACATCAATGACAGCTGTGGCGCGACTCACCTGGAAGCGCTCGCGGCCGCCGTCGTGGCAGCGGGTGCGGACCTTGGGATCGCCCATGACGGCGACGCCGATCGGACCCTGGCTGTGACGGCCGCGGGCGATCCGGTCGACGGCGACGTGATCCTGTCGATCCTCGCGCTCGCCAGGCAGCGTCATGGCAACCTCCCGGCCGGGCGAGTCGTCGTAACAGTGATGAGCAATCTCGGACTGCATCGGCTGATGGCCGACCACGGCATCGGCGTCGAGACGACCCCGGTCGGTGACCGCCACGTCTCGGAGCGGATGCGGGCAACGGGTGCAGTGATCGGCGGAGAGCAGTCCGGCCACGCGGTGCTCGCGGAGTACGCGTCGACCGGAGACGGACTGCTGACCGGTCTGCACCTGCTCGCGGCGCTTCGCGAGGCAGACCAGACTCTCGGCGAGCTCGCCGACCGCTTCACGGCGTACCCGCAGGTGCTCGTGAACGTAAAGGTCACGGACGTGGCCGCTGCACTCGCTGTGGCGGAGCCGCTGACCGAATCCGTCCGGGCCGAACTCGGCAACGATGGCCGGGTGCTTGTCCGCGCGAGTGGGACCGAGCCGCTGGTGCGGGTCATGGTGGAGGCGCCGGACGCCGAGCTTGCGCGGTCGTTGGCTGATCGGATCGCGGCGGGCATCGCGTGACTCGTCGCGCAGTCGCTCTCCTCGCGGTCGTCCTTGCCGGCGCAACCGCGAGTCCCGCTGCCGCCCGGCCGCTTGAGTGGCGCGTGCGCGACGTAGCCCCGCCGCCTGCGGCTCAGGCGCTGTCGGCGTATGAGTCGATGTCGCCCGCCCAGCAAGTCGGCCAGCTCTTCATGGCTGGCATCAGCTCGACGCGTCCGTCACATGCTGCGGTCGTGGCGCTGCGCGCCCACAACGTCGGGAGTGTGATTCTCGATGGCAACTCCTCGCTCGGGATCGTCGGAACGTCGACTGTCGTAGGCCAGTTGGCATCCGGTCTTGCGATCGACGGCCTGAGGCCGTTTGTCGCGACCGATCAGGAGGGTGGCGAGGTCCAGCGCTTGACCGGCCAGGGCTTCTCGAAGATGCCGACGGCCCTTGCGCAGGGACGGCTCTCGCCTCAGGTGCTGCAGAGCCGCGCGAACACGTGGGGCCAGCAGGTCGCCTCGGCCGGGGTGAACCTCAACCTTGCGCCTGTCGCCGACACCGTGCCGGCCGCGCATCCTCGTCAGAACCCACCCATTGGTCGCTACGACCGCGAGTTCGGCTACACACCATCTGTCGTCGCCGCGCACGTCGCTGCGGTCGTCCGCGGTGAAGAGCTCGGCGGTGTCGACGTCACGGTCAAGCACTTCCCTGGACTCGGCCGGGCGAGCGGCAATACCGATCTGAAGCAGCACGTGACGGATCCGACAAGCCGTCACAGCGCGTACGTCGCGCCGTTCCAAGCCGGAGTCGATGCGGGTGCGCCGTTCGTGATGGTGTCGCTGGCGACCTACCCGAACATCGACCCGAGCCATCCCGCCTGCTTCTCCAAGACTGTGATCACCGACATGCTGCGTAACGACCTTGGCTTCAAGGGTGTCGTGATCTCCGACAGCTTCCATGCCAAGGCCGTGCGGTCGGTTCCACCGCGAACCGCCGCGATCGAGTACTTCCGGGCCGGCGGAACGATCCTGCTCGACACCCAGCGGCAGCCGATCTACGCGATGGAGCAGGCCGTCCTGGCCGAGCAGGCCTCGGACCCGACGTTCGCAAAGACGATCAGGGCCGACGTGCTCCACGTGCTTTCCGCGAAGGCTGCCGCGGGCTTGCTCGCAGGCTGAGCGGCTACCTCACCAGCACGACACGGATCGGAAGGTCCAGCTTTGCCCAGGCTCGATCAGCTGTAACGACCTCTGGTGGATCACTTCGGACGGCGAGTGCCAGGCAACACCGATCACCGAGTGAGAGCGCTCGCCCGCCGGTCAACGAACGCATCCCTCCGGCAAGCTCGGCGTCTTCTTCGAGGACCGGCTCGATCCGTACCCTTGCCGCCGCGAGCAGCGCCCGAACCCGGCTCACGTCGACACCCGAGTCCACCAGTTTGCCGATGACCTCGGCGAGGTTCGCGGCTCCCAGGATCGCCGAGTCGAGTCGGTCGGCGACGAAGTCCGCGCCGGGTTCATCGTGGACGAGGGCGAGGACCGCCGAGGCATCCAAGACTGTCACTCGGCGGCCGCCGCTGCTGCGCGGCGCTCGGCAAGGAGCTCGTCCACAAGCGACCGATTTCGCGGAACGTTGGACGCGAGCCCGCGCAACTCTTTCACCGCGTCCTCTGGTCGTTCGAGGGTGAGTCGGTGACCGGCAACGTGAAGGTGCAACCGATCGCCTGGCTTGAGGCCCAGGGCAGCTCGAACCTCAGCGGGGATAACGACTCGGCCCTGCTGGCCAAGCACAAGCGTGGCATCCATCAGTCAATCGTGGCACAGATTGATAATCTGTGGCACGGCAGGTTCTCGTTGTGGACAGCGTTCGCCGACTCATCTCTTAGGGTCCAGGCCATGACTTTCGCTGGGATTCCGATTGCTGCGTTGGACTTCTACGAGGACCTCGAGAACGACAACTCGAAGGCGTTCTGGACCGCCCACAAGACGGTGTACGACGAGCAGGTCAAGGCGCCGATCGTCGAGCTGGTCGCCGCCGTGGCCGCGGAGTTCGGTGACGGCAAGCTGTTCCGGCCCTATCGCGATATCCGATTCGCCAAAGACAAGACGCCGTACAAGACCCATCAGGGCGTGTGGTTCGACGACAGCCGTCGCTACCTGCAGGTGTCGGCGGCGGGGCTGTTCGTGGGTGGTGGCTACTGGCACACCACGTCGGAGCAGGTTGCGCGACTACGGCGAGCGATCGCCGACGATCGGACCGGGCCCGACCTGGAGAAGGCGATCGCCGCCGTCACCAAGGCCGGCTTCGACGTCCACGGCGAACAGCTGACCAGGGTGCCGGCCGGCTTCGACAAGGAGCACCAGCGCGCCGACCTGCTCCGATACAAGTCGCTGACGTGTCACCGCGAGTTCGGTGCGCCCGACTGGCTGGCAACGAAGCGCGCGCAGACCGAGATCGTGAAGGCCTGGCGTGCGATGAGCCCGGTCGTCGCCTGGCTCGATCAGCATGTCGGCATGGACTGACCGAGAGCTAGTTGCCAGGAACCGCGCAAACCTCGACCACCGTGCCGCCCACCTTCTTGTAGCTGTGCACGGTGTAGCGCTTGGACTTCCCCAGTTGCTTCTTGATCTGTCGTACGTGAATCTTCACGGTTCCCTTGCCCTGTCCCGGCTTGCTGACCAGGAGCTCGCAGCGGGGCTTGGGGGAAGCGCTCGGGCTGGCCATGAGGTTCACCTTGACGCTGGAGGCGCCCGATCCGCGCGGACCGGATCCCGCCGTGGCTACCGGGATGGCGATGGCTGCGGTCACCGCCGCAGTGCCCGCCGTCCCCGCGACCGCGGTCAGCGTCGCCCGCCGCCGAAGCGATCGGCGACCCGCGTTGACGACGCGGTCGAGGTCGAACGGCGCGAGCGGCTCGGCGTCGAGCATCTCGGCGAGTCGATCGTTGAGGTCGGTCATGACAGCTCCTCGAGTAGGACAGGGTCGCCCAGCAGGGCGCGAAGCGTAGACAAGGCTCGGGCGGTCTGGCTCTTGACGGTTCCCTCGGAGCAGCCGAGCGCGTCGGCTGTTTCGGTCACCGACGCATCCGCCCAGAACCGCAGCACGAGGGTCGCGCGCTGCCTCGCCGGCAACCGGTCGAGGGCGACGCGGAGATCGAGCGCGTCCTCGGTCGATCGCGTCGCCGTAGGGGCGTCGTGCAGAACCTCGACCGGCGACTCGCGGCGCCACGGCCGGCGTCGCTCGTCGAGATAGCAGCGGGTGAGGATCCGTCGGGCGTATGCGTCCGGTTGCTCGTCGCTACGCACCCGCTTCCAGGCGACGAACAGTTTCGTCAGGGCGGTCTGCACCAGGTCGTCAGCCTGGTGCCAGTCACCGCACATGAGATAGGCGGTGCGTCGCAACGCCGGTCGGCGCGATACGGCGAACGTGCGGAACGCGGACTCGTCCGCCTGAGACATCGCCACAACGTTCTATACGTAAGCGGAGAGGTGAAGGGTTGTCACGCCAGCGGAATCCTCACCCCGCGTACCCTTCGACATATGTGCGGGATCGTCGGGTACGTCGGCGCGAAGTCCGCGCTTGACGTCGTGATGGAGGGTCTGGCCCGCCTGGAGTATCGCGGCTATGACTCCGCTGGCGTCGCGATTCGCACCGACGGCGGCAAGCTGACCGTCGTACGTCGCGCCGGCAAGCTCGCCAACCTGCGTGGCGGGCTCGCCGAGCCGGGCGTTGGGGATCTGACCGGGACGCTCGGGATCGGACACACGCGCTGGGCCACCCACGGCGCACCCAACGACCGCAACGCCCACCCGCATACCGATTGCACTGGCGCGGTCGCCGTCGTACACAACGGGACGCTGGAGAACTTCACCGAGCTGCGTGACGGGCTCGAGCGCCGCGGCCACACACTCGCCAGTGAGACCGACACCGAGGCGGTCGCCCACCTCATCGAGGAGCGGTACGACGGCGATCTCGCAGCCGCGGTTCGCGCGGTGTGCCGGGAGCTCGATGGCTCCTTCGTCCTGGTCGTCACTCACCGTGACGAGCCCGACGTCGTCATCGGTGCCCGCCGCAACCTTCCGCTCGTCGTAGGGATCGGCGACGGCGAGAACTTCCTCGCCAGCGACGTGACTGCCTTCATCGCGCACACCCGGACCGCCCGGCTCGTCGACCAGGACCAGGTGGTGGTGCTCCGGCGCGAGCAGGTCACAGTGACCGACCTCGACGGTGATCCGGTGCGCGGCGAGGAGTTCCATGTCGACTGGGACACCGCAGCCGCGGAGAAGGCCGGCTACGAGTACTTCATGCTCAAGGAGATCGACGAGCAGCCCGAGGCGGTCCGCGAGACGATCGGCGGCCGGCTCAACCCGGCGGGCCGGCTGATCCTCGACGAGCTTGCAATGAGCGATGAGGACATCCAAGGCCTTACCCAGGTGATCGTCGTCGCCTGCGGCTCGTCGTACCACTCAGGGCTGGTCGGGAAGTACGCCATCGAACGATGGTCGCGGTTGCCCGTGCAGGTGGAGATGGCAAGTGAGTTCCGCTATCGCGACCCGGTCCTGGACCAGCACACCCTCGTCGTCGCGGTCAGCCAGAGTGGTGAGACCGCCGACACCCTCGAGGCCGTGCGACATGCCCGCCGGCAGCGCGCCTGGGTGCTCGCAGTGAGCAACACGGTGGGCTCGTCGATCGCCCGCGAGAGCGACGCAACCTTCTATACCCGCGGTGGTCCTGAGGTTGCGGTCGCCTCGACCAAGGCCGTCATGACCCAGCTTGCGGCGGTGTATCTCGTCGGCCTCTACCTCGCTCAGGTTCGCGGCTACCGCGACGAGGACGAGGTGCGCTCGCACTTCCACGACCTTTCGGTCACGCCGGATCTCATCGCTGACGTGCTCACGCGGATGGACCCGGTCCGCAAGCTCGCGCGAGAGATCTCCGAGCACGAGCGAGTGCTCTTCCTTGGCCGCCACGTCGGGTATCCGATGGCCCTGGAGGGCGCGTTGAAGCTCAAGGAGCTGGCGTACGTCTCCGCCGAAGGTCTGCCCGCCGGAGAGATCAAGCACGGGCCGATGGCGTTGATCGAGAAGGGCACGCCGGTCGTGGTGCTCGCTCCTCGCCACGCCCTGACCCCGAAGCTGCTGACGAACGTGCAGGAGGTCCGCGCCAGAGGCGCGCGGACGATCATCATCGGCACCGATGGCGACGAGAGCGTCACGCCGCACGCCGACGAGCTGTTCCGGATTCCCGACATCAAGTCGCTGCTCTCGCCGCTGCTCACGATCGTGCCGATGCAGGTGCTGGCGGCGGAGTTCGCGATGGCTCGCGGCCTCGACATCGACCAGCCGCGCAACCTCGCCAAGAGCGTCACGGTCGAGTAGCGATTCCTCGTGATCGTCGGGATTGGCGTCGACGTGGCGAGCCTCGAACGTTTCGCCGAGAGCCTCGAGCGCACGCCTCACCTGCGCGAGCGCCTGTTCACCGACGCGGAGCGCGAGGCGAAGCTCGAGTCGCTGGCTGGGACCTTCGCCGCTAAGGAAGCGGTAGCGAAGGCGCTGGGCGCGCCCGGCGGGCTCGAGTGGCATGACGTCGAGGTCCGTCACGACAACGGCGGCCGGCCGTACCTCGCGATCTCCGGCACCGTCGCCACAGCGGCCCTGGACAAGGGCATCGACCGCTGGCACCTGTCGATCTCGCACGACGCGGGCGTCGCAGTGGCAATGGTCGTGGCTGAGGCCTCGCCGTGAGGTCGGCGTACGACGCAGACACGATCCGCACGGCTGAGCAGCCGCTGCTCGACTCGCTGCCCGACGGCACGTTGATGGAGCGTGCGTCGTACGCGCTTGCGCGGCGGTGCGCTGAGATCCTCTCGCCGCTATACGGCTCGCGAGTGGTGTTGCTCGTGGGCTCGGGTGGCAACGGTGGCGATGCGATGTACGCAGGGGCCAGGCTTGCCCGTCGTGGTGCGCGAGTTGATGCGCTGCTCCTCACCGACAAGCCGCTCGCGCGCGCCCTCGTCGCTCTTCTCGAAGCGGGCGGTCGGACGACGCAAGCCGGCGGCGCCGTCGACGCCGACCTCCTCGGCGCCGCCGATCTCGTGATCGATGGCATGGTCGGCATCGGTGCAGCAGGCGCACTGCGCGAGCCAATGTCCCGGATCGTCGAGTTGCTGGAGGACGGTCCGGCAGTCGTCGTCGCCGTCGACGTGCCGAGTGGCATCGACGCCTCGACCGGAGTGGTCGAGGGCGCGGCTGTAAGGGCGGACGTGACCGTCACTTTCGGCGCCATCAAGGCTGGGCTGCTGATCGATCCCGGTGCCGAGTACGCCGGCCTCGTCGAGCATGTCGACATCGGACTGGACCTGCCGGAGCCGACGATCACAGCGCTTGATGCGGCCGACGTCGCCGCTTTGCTGCCAGCGCCGAGTGCCGAGTCGGACAAGTACCGCCGAGGCGTGATCGGGATCGTCGCGGGCAGCGACGGCTATCCCGGGGCCGCGCTGATGTCGGTCGGTGGGGCGCTGGGAACGGGTCCCGGCATGGTCCGCTTCATCGGTTCGTACGGGCCTGCGCACGTGGTGCGCTTGCGTTGGCCCGAAGCCGTAGTGACGCAGATCGATGCTGGTGACGCGGATGCGATGCGCGCCGCGGGTCGGGTCCAGGCGTGGGTCGTCGGCCCCGGGCTGGGCACCGGACCCGACGCGAAGGCGCTCGTCGAGGCGGCGCTCGACAGTGACCTGCCCCTGGTGCTCGATGCTGACGCGCTGACGATCCTCGCTACCGACTCAGCGATCCTGCACGGCCGAACAGCGGCGACGTTGCTGACGCCGCACGCCGGCGAGCTCGCCCGCCTATCCGGGCGTCAGCGCGAGTGGATCGAGGCGAACCGCCTCACGGCAGCGCGCGAAGCCGCTCGCATGCTCGGGGTCACGGTGCTGCTCAAGGGCTCGACCACCCTCGTCGCCGAGCCGGACGGCGCAGTGCGCGTCAACACCGCGTCGACGCCGTACCTCGCGACAGCGGGGAGTGGGGACGTGCTGTCCGGGGTGTGCGGCGCGCTGCTCGCCGGTGGGCTGAACGCCCTGGACGCCGGCTCGGCCGGCGCCTTCCTGCACGGTCTGGCAGGCCTGATCGCGGCCGGTGATCCGGCGGCTCCGATCACCGCAGTGGACGTCCTCGACTCGATTTCTGAGGCGATCCGACTCACGCGCTGACAGACTGTTGGCGTGAGCGTGTCGGCCGCGCGGATCGATCTCGACGCGATTCGCGGCAATGTCGCAGTGCTGAAGCAGCGCGCCGGCGACGCGTCGGTCATGGCCGTGGTCAAGGCCGACGGCTACGGCCACGGAATGGTCGAGTCGGCGCGAGCCGCCTTGCAGGGCGGTGCGACGTGGCTCGGCGTCGCGATGGCCGACGAGGCATTGGCATTGCGGCAAGCCGGGATCGAGGCGCCGACCCTAGCCTGGCTGCTCGGGCCTACCGATGACTGGGATGCGCTGGCTTTGGCGGGCCTCGACGTCGGGGTCAACGCGTCATGGGCTCTCGACAAGGCGATCGCGGCAGCGAGCCCAAGCGGTCGTCCAACTCGAGTGCATCTCAAGATCGACACCGGGCTTGGGCGCGGTGGCGCGCAGCCCGCGCAGTGGCCCGACCTCGTCGCGGCCGCGGCGAGAGCCCAAGCGGACGGGAGCATCGAGGTCGTCGGCGTGTGGTCCCACCTCGCCTACGCCGATGAGCCGCGGCATCCGACGATCGAGTCACAACGGCGGCTCTTCGAGGACGCGCTCGAGGTCGTGGAGCACGCGGGCATCCACCCGACGGTGCGACACCTCGCGAACTCCGCGGCGACGCTTGGGCTGCCGGAGACTCACTACGACCTGGTTCGGCCCGGTGTTGCCGTCTACGGGCTTTCGCCCGGACCGGAGGTTGGGGCGGCCGCCGATCTTGGGTTGACGCCGGCAATGACCTTGACCACTCAGGTCGCGCTCGCGAAGCGGGTGCCGTCAGGACACGGCGTCTCTTACGGCCATCAGTACACGACCGCAAGTGAGACGACGCTCGCCGTCATTCCGCTCGGCTACGCCGACGGCGTCCCGCGTCACCTCACAAATCTCGGCGAGGTGGCAGTCGGCGGGAAGCGCTACCGCGTCGCAGGCCGGATCTGCATGGACCAGTTCGTGGTCGATGCCGGCGATGATGCCGTTTCGGCCGGGGACGAGGTCGTACTGTTCGGTCCCGGTACGTCGGGGGAGCCGACCGCGCAGGAGTGGGCGGCTGCGATCGGCACCATCAACTACGAGATCGTCACGAGAGTGGGAGCCCGCGTGCCTCGTCGATATGAGGGCAACTGATGGCCGGGCGACGCACGTTCGGCCTGGTCGCACTGGCGACCGGCGTTGCGGGCGCCGCGGTCGCCGCCGGCGTGGCCGCCGAGAAGCGAGCCGTGGGTCGTGCTCGGTCGCAGGCCGATCCGTACGCCGATGAGCCGTTCGGCAAGCTGCACACCGAGGGCCTCGAGGTCGTCACCGCCGATGGCGTCTCGTTGCATGTCGAGGTGGACGGAAATCCCAATGCGCCATTGACGGTCGTGTTCATGCACGGCTTCACGCTGCGGATGGATGCCTTTCACTTCCAGCGCCGCGATCTCGGTGACGTCGCGCGACTGGTGTTCTACGACCAGCGAAGTCACGGCGAGTCGGGACGGTCTGCTCCCGAGCGATGCACGATCGACCAGTTGGGCGAGGACCTCGACGCCGTCCTGCAAGCGGTGGCGCCGGCCGGCCCGGTGGTGCTCGTCGGCCACTCGATGGGTGGCATGACGATCCTCGCGCTCGCCGACCAGCGACCGGAGCTCTTCGGTGACCGGATCGTCGGCGTCGGCTTGCTGTCGACCTCGACGGGCGATATCGCGAAGGAGATCGCCGGGGTTCCCGGCTTCGCGTCTCGGCTCATCAGTCCGATCGTTCCGCGTGGGGCGAAGCTCGTCCGCAAGCGGGCCGGCGCGATCGACCGCGGGCGACGGATCGGGAGCGACTTCGGATTCATCGTGACGCGCTACCTGTCGTTCGGCCCGGGCGTCGCGCCTTCGCTCGTGGCGTTCATGGAACAGATGCTGCTCGACACGCCGATCGAGGTGATGGGGGACTTCTTCGACACGTTCCTCTCTCACGACAAGCTGAAGGCGCTCGACGTGCTGGCCGACATACCGGTCCTCATCTCATGCGGCACCGGCGATGTCCTTACCCCGCTCTCGCACAGCAAGGTGATGGCGGCTGCGCTGCCGTCAGCCGAGCTGCAGGTCATCGCCGGCGCCAACCACATGGCAAAGCTCGACCGTCACGACGAGGTCAATGCCGCGTTGCGCAGGCTGTTCGAACGTGCGTCCGCCTGACCCTTCGATTGCCGAGATCGGGCATCGTGCGCAGGGGTGCGCCGACCTCGATCGGCTGGCGCAGGCCGTCCGGACCTGCGTTGCGTGTCCCGAGCTCGTCGAGACCAGACAACAGGTCGTCGTCGGGGACGTGGTCGACGGCAGCCGCTTGCTGATCGTTGGTGAGGCCCCGGGCGCCAACGAGGACGAGGTCGGACGGCCGTTCATCGGAAGGGGCGGTCAGCTGCTGGACCGGTTGCTGTCTGACGTGGGAATCGATCGCGCACAGGTGTCGGTGCTCAACGTCCTGAAGTGTCGCCCACCATCCAACCGCACCCCAAATCGGGCCGAGGCGAAACGCTGCACCGGTTGGCTGGACCGCCAGGTCATGCTGTTGGACCCGCCGTTGGTTCTGACGCTCGGACGTACCGCGCTGACCTGGGCGCTCGGCGCATCGAACACGCTGGAGGCGGTACGCAGTCGAGTGCACGACTGGCGTGGTCGCCAGCTGGTCGCGTCCTACCACCCGTCGGCGGCGCTCCGGTTTGGTCCTCGTGGGGTGCCGCATCTCGCACTCGAGGCGGACATCCGATTCGTTGCGGAGACACTGCGATGAAGGTGACGACGCCGGAGGCGATGCGCTCGCTCGGGAATCAGATCGCCCAGGAGCTGCAGCCAGGTGATCTGGTGTTGCTGATCGGTCCACTCGGCGCAGGCAAGACGACCCTGGCGCAAGGCATCGGCGACGGACTTGGAGTCACCGGGGTCGTCTCGCCGACCTTCGTCATCGCTCGCGTGCATGCCGGCGGTCGGCTCCCG
>DATAVE010000177.1:0-4627 GCA_036267875.1 Mycobacteriales bacterium | reverse complement strand
GTAGATGCCGGAGGAATCGGTCTCGAAGCGCGGGCGCAGCGTGTTGACGCCGGTGGTCTCGAGCCATTCGCGCGCCCAGCCGTTCAGGTCGCGCCCACTCGCTACTTCCAGCTCGTCGAGCAGGTCGCGAAGCGAGGTGTTGTCGTACTCGAAGCGGCGGAAGTAGTTACGCAAGCCGGCCAGGAACTCCTGCTGTCCCACCCAGGCGACGAGCTGCTTGAGGACGCTCGCACCCTTCGCGTAGGTGATCCCGTCGAAGTTGGTCTTGACCGCCTCCATGTCGACGGCGTCGGCCACGATCGGGTGCGTCGAGGGGAGCTGGTCCTGGCGCGCTGCCCACGACTTCTCCGTGGTGGCGAACGTCGTCCAGGCACCCTTCCAGCGCGTCGCTGAAACCTGGGCCAGCACCGAGGCGTACGTCGCGAACGACTCGTTCAGCCACAGGTCGTCCCACCACCGCATGGTGACGAGATCGCCGAACCACATGTGGGCCATCTCGTGCAGGATCGTCTCGGCGCGACGCTCCCGGCGGGCGTCGGTGACCTTCGACCGGAAGACGTAATCCTCCAGGAAGGTGACCGCCGCCGCGTTTTCCATCGCCCCCGCGTTGAACTCGGGCACGAAGAGCTGGTCGTACTTTCCGAACGGGTACCGGTAGTCAAAGACCCGGTGGTAGAAGTCGAAGCCCTGCTTGGTGACGGCGAAGAGCTCTTCTGGATCGAGGAATTCCGCCAGCGACGTGCGGCAGAACAGGCCGAGGTCGATGCCGTCGTGCTGGTCGTAGACGGCGTGGTAGGGCCCGGCGATGAGCGCGGTGATGTACGTCGAGACGCGGGGGGTCTGGTCGAAGGTCCAGAGGCCGGGCTCGTCGTCGCGGCGCCCGACGCCATTGCTGATGCACGTCCAGTGCGCCGGCGCCTTCACCCGAAGTTTGAAGTTCGCCTTCAGGTCGGGCTGGTCGAAGCAGGCGTACATGCGGTGGGCGTCGTAGGTCTCGAACTGGCTGTAGAGGTACACCTCCCCGTCGACCGGGTCGACGAAGCGGTGCAGGCCCTCGCCGGTACGCGAGTAGACGCACCATGCGACGACGCGGAGCTCGTTGGCGGATGCGAGCGGCGGCAGTTCGAGCCGCTGGCCGGTGAAGGCGGCCGCGACGTCGATGGGCTCGCCGTTCAAGGTGGCCGACACGATGCGATCGGCGGTGATGTCGATATGCGTTGCTGCGCCGGGCTCGGCGCAGGCGAACGTCACCGTCGACGTCGACAGAAAGTGCTGTGGCTCGTCCTTCGCGGTGGTGAGGTCGAGCACCACGTCGTACGAGGAAACGCTAAGGAGGCGGCCGCGCTCGGCTGCTTCCTCGCGGGTCAGGTTCTCCACGGCCACACCTGCGAGTCAAGCACGGCCGATGCGCGCGTAAAGTTGTTGCAATGGCAACCATCGCGGACTTCTGGTTCGACCCGCTGTGCCCGTGGGCGTGGCTCACCTCTCGCTGGATGCTCGAGGTCGAGCAGGTGCGGGAGGTCGAAGTTCATTGGCATGTGATGAGCCTCGCCGTGCTCAACGAGGGCCGCGACCTCGGCGAGAACTACAACGAGCTGATGCAGAAGGCGTGGGGCCCGGTCAGGGTGTGCGTCGCCGCGGAGCAGGCTCATGGACCTGACGTGCTGGGGCCGCTCTACACCGCGATCGGCAGCCGCTTCCATCCCTCGGACGCCGAGGACAAGCGGCCGTTGGTCGAGGCGGCGCTCGCCGACGCCGGCCTGCCGGCCGACCTCATCGACGCGTGGGAATCGACGTCGTACGACGAGGCAGTGCGGGCTTCGCACGAGCAGGGAATCTCGCTCGTCGGCATGGATGTCGGTACGCCGGTGATTCGCGTGGGGGAGAGCGCCTTCTTCGGGCCGGTCGTCACTCCTGCGCCCAAGGGCGATGCTGCCGGAAAGCTGTGGGACGGCGTCCTGCTGGTTGCGCAGACTCCGGGCTTCTACGAGATCAAGCGCTCCCGGACCGAGCGACCCAGCTTCGACTAGGCAGCTAGGTCACGATCAAGAGACTGCATTGAATGGGGCGGCGGCTCGCCGCTTTTGGCCTCGTTTCGGCTACGCCGATGCAATTGATTGGTCTGAGTGTCGGCCTCGCTCGCTGCGCTGTTCCTGATGCGTCGTTCGTCCGATTTCCATTGCAAACAAAGGTCTTTTAACCCTTGATCTTGTCACCATTCGAACGTATGTTCGATACATGGATCCGGAGCTTGCCCGCCTACGTCGGCGCACCGCCGACCGCGTCGCGGTTGCCGCGGAAATGCAGGTCGGCCCAGTCCTGGTCGCCGAGCTTTCCCGACTGCAGGCCGAGCCGATGGATGCCAGCACTGCCGCCGACCTGGTCGCCCTAGTCACGAAAGCGGAGTCCTGGCTCGCGGCACTGAAGATGGTTTTCACCAATGACGCCATCAATGGAATCCGCACTTCCCTCGAGCTCGCGTCGAAGGATGAGGCGTGGATGCTCGCCGCGCAAGAGATCGCCTGTGCCATCCACGTCGCCTACCCGACTGCGATGTCGCACGTCACTCTGGTTGAGCGGGTGGCTGTGTCGCTCGGGCGCTCGTGGCGGGCGCTGGACCGCGGTGACATCACCGTGCTGCATCTCAAGGCGGTGGAGAAGGCGACCCGCAACTGCTCGCCGCGGGTGGCGGCCGCGGTCGACGAGAAGGTGATCCCGCTCGCGGTGCAGCGTGGCTGGACTCCGGGGGAGGTCACCAGGGCCGCGCGGCGGATGGTGATCGCGCTGGACCCCGACGGCGCGAAGGACCGAGCCGCTTCCGCGAAGGACTCAGCGGACGTGCACCTCTACCCAGGAGAGGACGAGACCTCGACGCTGAACGCCACCGGGGATGCGGTGAAGGCGCGGCAGGTGATGGACGCGATCAACGACCGCGCCGAGGCGATGGGTCGCAGAGGTGATGATCGTGCAGTGGGAGTGCGTCGTTTCGACGCCCTCGCCGACCTCGTCCTCAACGGCACCGCCAGCACTGCAAACATCCCCGTCCGCGGCGAGGTCCACGTGCGTATCGACCTGACCACGCTGCTCGGCCTCGACGACAACCCCGGTGAGCTGACTGGCTACGGACCGATCACCGCCGAGACCGCCAGGCAGATCGCCACTGACTCGATGCTGCGTCGGCTCGTCTTCGATCCGCTCACGGGCGACACCCTCGACCTCGGACTTCGCTCCTACCGTCCCTCGGCAGCCTTGCGACGGCTCATCGAAGCCACTTATCCGACGTGCGGGATGCCGGGCTGCTCGCGACCCTCGATCGACTGCGAGATCGACCACCGTAACGAACGCCGAGACCGCGGACGTACTGACCGATGCAACCTCGCTCCGCTGTGCAAGATGCACCATCAAATGAAAACCAAAGGCCGCTGGAAGGTCGATCAGAACCCTGACGGGTCAGAGACGTGGACCAGCTACGTCGGGCGCACCTACACCAAGAAGCCCAGACACTTCGACCTCCCAGAACCACTGGCCCCCGAGCAAGAACCACCCGACGACATCGTCGACCGACTACCCGTCGAGCTGTTCGACCCCAACCCGCCGGTCGGCCAAACGCCACTCCCAGAGCCGCCGCCGCTTACCGATGAGGAGTACGAGGAGGTCGCTCGCGCGCTCGACACCCTCGCCGTCATGGACCTCACGTTCCGGGAGTGGGTCGACAAGCACTTCGACGAAGCCCGCGCTACCGGCCTCGTCGCCTAGCGCGCCGGTTCAGGCGCTGCGCCCGAGAGCAGCACCTCTGGTTCGGCGAGCAGACTGGATGGGACGATCGCGCTATGCGGTTAGTCGGCCGTAAGGCCCTGGGTCGGATCCTCGCCGAATACGACTCCTCGGACTTTACCTATGAGCCCGTCGGAGCGACGGCGGGCAACCTGCCAGCGGGCTACGCACACGTCCGGCGCCGGACGCTCCTCGGGGCGGGAGAGGTGACGTTCGAGAAGGCCGTTACAGCCTTGACCCAATGGGAGATGCATCGACGCTCCGGCCTCAGCGTGGTTGCAAATGGCCCCGCTGAGACTGGTCGAACGGTCGTACTCGGCTTGGGCGTTGGTGTCGCGCTTGTGATCCCATGCCGCGTCGTGTACGTCATCGAAGAGCCACGTCGTCATGGCTTCGCCTACGGGACGCTTCCCGACCACCCCGAGCAGGGCGAGGAAGCGTTCGTCGTCACGCAGGATGACGCCGGGTCGGTGTGGTTTGACATCACGGCCTACAGCCGACCAGGCGCGGCCCTCGTCCGAAGGGCGGGCCCGATCGCACGAGCAGTACAGGGGGTAGCAACGAGGCGATACGAGCTGTCCCTGCTGGCCCTCACCGCGTAGCGGCACTTCCGGTCACCGTCGAGGCCAACCTTTTAGGTGTCTCAACCCCCCTTGAGAGACCATTTAGGTTGGCCTCGGCGGTCGGGCTGAAGGATCTTGCTGATCGCCGCGCGGGCCTCGGCGATGCCCCTCACCCGCTCCGACTGAAGACCGGCTACGCGTGCGCCCTCGACGTTGATGATGTTGTCGTCGAGGAACAGGACCCGGTCTGGCTCGAGTCCGAGTTGCGCAACGACGTGCTCGAAGATCTC
>DATAVE010000176.1:0-3036 GCA_036267875.1 Mycobacteriales bacterium | reverse complement strand
AAGGACTGCTTTTCGCAGACCTCGAGACGTGCTGCCGCGGCCCTGTCGAGTTCGATCTCGCCCATATGCCCGAAGCGGTCGGCGTGCACTATCCGACTGTCGATCGAGACCTCCTTCGCCATTGCCACATCCTCATGCTTGGTCGCGTCCCTCAGCGTGGTGTAACTCGTCGCGTGTTGCTGCGCGAGTGATTGCAACTATGCCGTAGTGGCGATCTCCTTTCGCGAGGTTCGGGTCGGGGTGGGCTTCTTGGGCTCGAGGATGCTGGGTGCTGGCGGGTTGAGCAGGGCCATGGATTCCTCGGACAGGTAGCGCCGGTCTTGGTCTTGCCATTCGTCGTGGGCCTCGATGAGCACGCATGCCGAGAGCCTGAGAAGCGCGGCGGGGTTGGGGCGCCGCTATCGTCAAGCGGCTGCGGGTATCCCAGCCTGTTTGCGCGCGTCGAGGTCGGCGATGAGAGCGCGGTAGACGACGTTTGCGAGGTGTCGTTTCAAGCATCGCCGTGCTTCTGCAGCGGTCTTGCCTTCGGCGCGTTTGCGCGCGAGATAGGTGCGCGCTTCGGGGTGCCAGCGGGCTTGGACCATCGCGATGGTGAACAGCGAGCGGTTGAGTTGGCGGTTACCTCCGCGGGCGAGCCTATGACGTTGGGTGTTGCCGCTGGATGCCGGGATGGGGGCGACGCCGGCGTGTGCTGCGAACGCAGCCGCGCTGGGGTAGTGCCGGATGTCTCGGATCTCACCGAGGATCTTCGCGGCGACGAGCGGTCCAACTCCACAGATCGCGAGCAAGTTCGTCGGCTGGCGTCGGTCGAGCTCGGCGTTGAGGTCCTTCTCCAACTCCGCGGTTTCGTCGCGGATCGCGTTCAGACGCTTGACCGCGGCCAACGCGAGCCGGGCGCGCATCGGGTCGCTGCGGCGTCCTTTGACGGCGAGAGCCTTGGCGCGGGCGAACGCCGGGCGACTAATCAGCGGTCCGGTCGTGGCTTGATAGCCGGGGGCCATGACGAGCAGCAGTGCATGCAACCTGTTGCGGACCCTCACTTCCTCCGCAACGAGCTGGTCCCGGGCGTCGACGAGCAGCTTCAGGTCAGCGTCGAGATGCGAGGAATCCATTCTCGGAAGACCCGGTTCGCGCAACGCCACTCGGGCGATCGCAATGGCGTCACCTTCATCGTCCTTGCCGCGGCGCCGCGAGCGCTTTCGGGACTCGGCGGTCAGGTGCGAGGCGACATCGACCAGGTCCTCCCCGGCCGCGAGCAGCCGGCGAGCTAGTGGCAGTCCGTAGCCCTTGCAGCCCTCGACCGCAACAAGGCGTTCACCGTCATGGGTTCTGATCCATGCGACGAGCTTGGCCAGCCCGTCGGGTCCAGCGTTGACCTCCAAAGCGTCGAGTTGCCTGCCGTGCTCGTCGACCGCGGCTGCCGCGTGCAGCTGGCTGTGCGGGTCGATACCGATGACGATCCTGGCCATGGTCCTTCTTCCGGTCGTAGGGTCAAGGTCGGGTAGCCGTGGACACTCCTGTCGTCCGGTCATCACGCCGCTATCAGGTCACGCAGCCACCCGTTGAGGCGCCGAGGGGACTGGCCCTAACAGAGTCAGAACCGGCCAGGGTTCGACAGAAAGATTCCGGGTCACCCTTGGCACCTCGACGAGCCTGCCAGCAGAACCATCCGGCCCCGCGCCGCCCAGGGGAACACACAGGAAGATGCCGACGACGTCGCTGCGTCGCTTTACTTCCCGGTTGAGCCGCTCGAGCGGGTTCGTCGACCAGATTTTGTGCCAGTGGGCTTGGGGGAAGTCAGCGAACGCGGTGACGTCGGCTTTGGCGTCACGCAGCAGCTCGGCGACCGCAGGGAACTGCTCGGCGAGCATGTCCGCGACCAGGTCGACCTGCGCCCGGACTTCTTTCGGGCCGGGCTGAGCGAAGATCGTGCGGATCGTCGCGGCGACCATCTCGGCGTTGCCCTTGGTGACCTTCGCCAGGACGTTGCGCATGAAGTGCACCCGGCACCGCTGCCAGCTGCTGCCCTGCAGGACCGCGTCGACGGCTTTGGTCAGGCCGCTGTGAGCGTCGCTGATGACGAGCTGGACGCCGTGCAGGCCACGGTCGCGCAGGTCGCGCAGGAACTCGGTCCAGAACACCTCGGTCTCGCTGTCACCGACCGCGCAGCCCAGCACCTCACGGCGACCGTCGGCGCTGACCCCGGTCGCGATCACGACTGCCTGGGACACGACTCGCTGCCCGATCCTGACCTTGCAGTAGGTGGCGTCGCAGAACACGTAGGGGAACGGCTGGTCGCCCAGCGGCCGGGACCGCCAGGCGGCGACCTCGGTGTCGAGCCTCGCGCAGATCCGGGAGACCTCGCTCTTGGAGATCCCGGTGCCGCCCATCGCGACGACCAGGTCATCAACCCGGCGGGTCGACACGCCCTCGACATAGGCCTGCATCACCACCGCGTGCAACGCGACGTCGATGCGCCGGCGCGGTGAGAGCAGCGCCGGGAAGAACGACCCGGTCCGGACCTTCGGGATCTTCACCGTCAGATCCCCGGCCGTCGTCGTGACCGTCTTGTCGCGGGAGCCGTTGCGTTGCGTCGTTCGGTTCTCGGTGCGCTCGTGCGGTTCGGCGCCGATAAACGCCGTCGCCTCCGCATCGACAAGCGCTTGCAGCATCACGCCGAGCAGCCGGCGCATCAACTCGCCGCCATCGGCGCTTTGCATCATCTCGTTCAGCTCAAGCAGGGCAGACTGATCCAGGGCCATCGCGTTGTTCCTCTTCTGTGAGCACTTTGGTCGGTACTCACGAAGCCTCACGCGATGGCCCCCAAACATCCGCGAGCGACACGACGGCCGCTCGCGATCAGGAGCCCGAGTTACACCAAGCCAAGGGACTCAGCCACAGGTCCCGCTCCGGGGGAGCGAGGAGCGCGGTGTCCCAGTCCACCAACACCCAGCCGGACGCTGTCTCGATGACGTTGCCCGGATGCGGCTCGCCATGCGTCAGCACCATGCGGTCAGGCCGTGCTCGACCTTCTGC
>DATAVE010000175.1:0-12331 GCA_036267875.1 Mycobacteriales bacterium | reverse complement strand
CGACGCTATGCGAGGTCTCAGGACAGTCAGATTTGACCCGAAATGACCATCGACGCGGCTCATACGCCGGGATGTGATTGCCATGTGACACTCAGCGACATGTCGTCCTTCGGAAGGGCGAGTGGGTTTGCTGTCGTCGCGGTCCTCTCGATGGCGATCGTCGTTGCACCGAGCTCTGTTTCCGATGCGTCTGCGACCTGCTCGACGACATCGACGTTTGACCACGCCGGCTCGCCGTACGACGAGGGGTCGGTCGGCCTGACCTCGGCGTCCGGCAACTGCATCGTCATCGACGCTTCTGCGGGTCCTGTTGTGTTCGAGTTCGCACCGACCGCCGCCGTCACCCTCGAGAGGGGTGGCTCGATCGAGACGGTTAACACCTCGGCCGCCAACAGCGTGACCTTCGGGCCCGAATCGGGTCAGGACAGCTGGGGTGGCATCGTTCAGCTGCCCGCGACCAACGTGCTGTCCGGTCCGGCGCGTCTCCTGCAGTTGACGAACACGACTGTCGTCGGCGCGGGTGTGGTCGCGGAGACTGACGATCTGTCGCTGTCGGAGACCACGGTCGACGGCGCGGTCTGCGACGACTACAGCGACATGGACGCCGGCGCGACGGCGACGATCGACGCGCTGACGGTCACGACGGCGACCGGCTGTGGGCCGCAAGGACCGGCGGTCCTCGTCGGCAGTGGCGCGGCTGGCACGTTGACGATGACGAACTCGACCGTGACCGTCACCGACCCGACTATCGCCGGCGTCACCCTTCGCGCATCTGGATCCTTCTCCGCCGCGAACAGCTCTGAGCCGCCGACCAGTGCGGTCGATCTGGTCGCCCACGGAAACGTGATCAACGGCGTGAAGACCGGCGCTGCGCTCACGGTTTCGGGCCTCATGACCGACGACCCGCTGACCGGCGTCGGCGCAAACTCCGGCGCCAACGACGTCGACCCTCTCACTGCCTACGGTAACGCCGGCGTGTTCGGAGACCTGAGCTGGTCGGCAACCCCCGCAGAGAGCCCCTTGGCGGAGCCCTTCGGCGTGGACGGGTCGCTCGTGGACTTCCACGGAAACGTCACCGTGTCATCTGGCGCTGAGGTCGGCGACCTCGCCGTTTTCGATGGGGCAATCAGCGCGCCTGTCGGCCCGACCGACTTCTACGGATCGCTGACCGCGAAGACCGTCACTCTCGACGATGCTGACGTGACCGGCAAGATCACGATCGCGGCCGGTACCTCCGATCCGCCCAGCACGATCACCAACTCGTCGGTGTTCGGCGCAGTGATCCTCACCACACAGAACGCGAGCGGCACCCCGCTCACGGTTACCGGCAGCGCAATCGGGGGTGGCATCAACGCCATTGCACCGGACGGCGGCAAAGTTCTCGTGACCGGCTCGCGCCTTAGCGGTTCGACCACATGGGGTCTGCAGACAGACGGGCGAGCAGCGTTGTCGTGTGACGTCGTGAGCGGCAACTTCGGTGGAGTCTTGGCCGGCAACGGCTCCACAATCACCGCAAGCGACCTAGAGAAGAACACCGGTCCGTCATCCACGACGGCCTTCGACTTCAAGTCGACTGCCGACGCCAGCTCGCCCGTCACTGCTGGGGGCAACTACTGGGGCCAGCCCGGCGGGCCCGTTTCAGGCCAGGTTTCCGGACCCGCAGACACGAGCTCACCACTCGACACGCCGCCGCTCTGTGCGACGCACGACCCAGCCTTACCGCAGAGCGCTGGCCAGTTCCAGGCGACCCCAGGTGACCAATCCGTGACGCTGACCTGGACGAACCCGACCGACCCGACGTTCACCGGCAACGTGGTCCGGATGTTCCCGGCTCCCGGCATACCCGATACGTCGCGGGACGGCATTCAGATCTACGCAGGCACCGACACCTCTGCGACGATCGGATCGTTGAAGATCGGCCAGATCTACTCGTTCGTGATCTTCAGCTCGGAGTCCGACGCCTTGCAGCCCGGCATCGCGGACACCAACGGCGCGTCCCGCCTTCCACTGCCGGTGACCGGACTCACCGCAACGCCGGGAATCGGCAGTGCGACCTTGAGCTGGACGCCATCCGCCGACCCAGGCACCACCACGGTGGTCTGCGCGTCGGAATACGCCGGGCCGCCGACCCCCAGCACCTGTACGCCGGTCTACTCCGGCGCCGACAACCACGCGACTGTCGCGTCCGCCACCGGCCAAACCACCTACTACGCATGGTCGAAGGACTCAGCCGGATCCTTCAGCGCGGTGCCGCCAACGATCGACGTGTACTTCGCCAGGGTCAACGCACTCTTCGTCGGCGCCGAAGGCGCACCGAGCCCGACGAAGGGTCAGGAGTTCGAGATCGGTGGCAGCGAGTCCGGTCAAGGCGTCACCCAGCAGGCTGTGACAGCGCAGCTCTATTCGGGAACCCTCGGCGGCACCCACCACCTGCTGCAGTCGATCCGGGCAAGCACTCTCGCCTTCGACTTCAAGCTCAGGGTCAAGGTAGCGACCAGCTACTTCGTCCTCACCATGCCGACGTCGACGCTCACCGGGGCCGTCAGCGCACCCGTAACCGCGGTGCCACAGCGGTGGATTCACCTGACCACGCCCAAGGCAGTGGAGCACGGACGCACGCGGACGATTGGTGGCCGGGTCTTGCCGCACGCCGGGCTGAGCCGGGTCAGCGTGTACGTCGAGTCGATCCCCGGCGCACCCGGTGCCTTGATCGGCCATGCGACGGTCAACCCGACCGGCCGGTTCTTCTTCGTCGTGAAGACGACGAAGAAAGGCAGCTACCGCTACTACGCGCAGACCGGGAAGTCCATGCAGTACGCCATCTCGTCATCGAACATCGGTGTCCTCACGGTGACCTGAGGCCACGCCTGCCGGTAGGGCGGCCGCGCGGGCTGACGCGGCGGGCGCCAAGGCGCCGCCGCGTGTTATGCCAATGCGTCCCTGCGGCTCGTACTGGACCAATGGCACGAGCCAGCGAGATGCAACGCCACGCGCGCTAGTCGCTAGCGAAGCGGGTGGATGCGATCGCGATGCCGGCGGCGACCAGCGACTCGATGCCAATGATGAGCATCGCCGAGTGGAGCACTCCGAGCCGGTGCGAAGACTCGAGGCTGGTGAACAGCGTGCCGAGGGTGGCGACACCCATGGCTAGCGAGACCTGCTGCGTCGTACCCAGCACTCCGCTTCCGGCGCCGGCATCCGCGATGGGTACGTCGGAAAGGACCTGCCGGAACAGCGCCGGCGCGATGAGGCCCTGACCGATGCCGATCACGATCAGCGCCGGCTCGAGAGCCGGCGGGTTCACATGTGGCCAGGTCGCCCACATCGAGCCGATCAACCCGACGAGTCCCACGAACTGCGTCGCAGCACCAGCGGTGATGACACGGTGGCCGTACCGATTGACCAGCTTCGACATCTGCAGCGAGACGAACAGGAAGGCGATCGCAAAGGGCGCGAGCGTCAGCCCGGCCCGCATCGCTGACCAGTGCAGCGTCCCTTGGAACGTCAACGCGTAGACGAACATGAACGCTGACATCCCGGCGAAGAACGGCGAGAGCATCAGCAGCCCGCGGCGCATCGACCGCAGCCGCACGACCGACGGTGGCAGCAGCGGGAGCCGACCGGCACGTTCGTGTCGACGCTGTACGGCGAGGAACGCAGTCGCGAAGACAGGGGCCGAGGCCAGCACTACCCACGACCACCACGGCCAGCCGAGTGCCTGGCCCTCGGTGAGTGGGACAAGCACTGCGACGAGAGCCGCCGCTAGCAGGGCGGTTCCGGCCCGGTCGAGGTGCGCGGCGCGGCCGGCCTTGGTCTCGGGCACGTGCCGAGCCGCGAGGAACAGTCCGACGATCCCGACCGGAACGTTGACCAGGAAGATCGGCCGCCAGGTCGAGCCGGCGATGTTGGCCGAGACGAGGAAGCCGCCCAGGACCTGGCCGATCACTGCGGCAATGCCGGCGGTCGCGCCGTACCAGCCGAGCGCCTTCGACCGCGACTGCAGGTCACCCGTCGCCTGGATGGTCGACAAGGTCTGCGGCACCATCAGCGCGGCTGATGCGCCCTGCAGGATCCGCGCGCCGACCAGCATCCCGGCCGATGGCGCGAGGCCACACAGCAGGGAGGTCAGGGTGAACGCCGCCATCCCGGCGAGGAACAGCTTGCGCCGGCCGTGGGCGTCACCGAGCCGACCGCCGAGGACGAGCAGGACGGCATAGGCCGTGCCGTAGCCCGCGACGACGAGCTCGAGGAGCGCGTCAGATGCGTGCAGGGACTGCGACATGGTCGGCAGCGCGACGTTGACGATGAAGAAGTCGGTGATCGGCAGCAGCGCGCCGATCAGGACGGTCGCGAGCGCGATCGGGGACAACGCCGGCGCGGCGGGTGTCAGGGGAAGAGTCGGCTGCGTGGGTGACGCTGCCGACTCTGGGATGCGGATTGTGTCCGTGCCCCGGATGGGCAGCTGAAGGGTGTTCGAAGCCATGCGGACCACTCTGGACGAGGTCGAAGGGTGTTACCAGAAGCCTATTTATCCTGTTACCAGCACTACCCGGACCCAGCATTGATATTGCCTGATCCTGGTGTCAGCCTGATGTCGTGACGGTGACGTTCGAAACGACAACTCAGCGAGTGGACGCTGGCGCTGAAGCTACGACCCTGCGCCGACAAGAACTCTCGGCCTTCCTGCGCAGCCGCCGTGAGCGGATCTCGCCGGAGCAGGTCGGACTGCCCGAGGGTGGTCGGCGCCGTACACCGGGCCTGCGCCGCGAAGAGGTCGCGCAGCTCGCCGGAGTTGGAATCACCTGGTACACCTGGCTCGAGCAGGGCCGCGACATCAACGTCTCCGAGCAGGTCCTCGAGGCGATCTCCCGGGTGCTGATGCTCGACGGACACGAGCGCACGCACCTGTTCACCCTCGCCGGCGCGGCGCTACCCGACATCGAGACCGAGACCAGCGGCCTGCCGGAGCAGATCCAGCTGATCCTCGACGGCCTGCTGCCCTACCCCGCGTCGGTGACCAACGGCCGTTACGACGTACTCGCCTACAACAGGTCCTACACGGCGCTGTACGGCGACCTCGCGGCACTGCCGTTCGACCAGCGCAACACGCTGTGGCTCGCGTTCACCTCGACGGTCGTACGTAACGCGCTCGTCGACTGGGACGAGGGCACCCGACGGATGGTCGGGCAGTACCGCTCAGCGATGGCAGAGCACCTCGGCGAGCCGCAGTGGAAGTGCCTGATCAACCGGTTGCACGGGGTGTCGCCGGAGTTCGCCGAGCGATGGAACCGCCACGACGTGGTCGCAGCGGAGAACTGCACCAAGCGCTACCTGCATCCCGAGCTCGGCCTGATGCGGATGAACTTCACCAACTTCTGGCTCGCCCCGCGAATGCCACACCGCGCGATCATCTACACCCCGGCCGATGCCGAGACCGCCGAGAAGATTGCGGACCTCGCAAAGGTCACGCCCCGCCCGCTGTACTGAGCGACTCGACGGGGGCTAGAGCCAGCCTTTGATCAGCTCTGACTTTCGTAGCGCGTCCCAGGCCGATCGGGCGGTCTCCGTCGCGAGCGGCACGCCGCCGGACGGCAGGATCGGGATCTCGCACCCGCTCGACAAGAATGGTGTCGCGTGCGGCAGGTCAGGGACGTTGGTCTTCGGGTTGGCGAAGTCCAGTGCGTAGCGAAGGTTCGACAGGTGCTTCCTCGACGCACCGGAGAACGGAATCGATGCGTCGCGCGGTGTCATCGCGTGCAGTCCCCAGTTCCACTCGACGAACCGCAACACCGACGCGTGGTCGTAGGCGTAGGAGCTGATCCTCGGCTTGTCCGGATGTCCTCGCGTGTACGGCGAGGCCAGGATGCACGGCACCCGGAAGCCGGTGAGGACCTTCGTGATGCGCTTGGTCTTGGGGTCGCGGACGACGTCTTCGAGGTCGAGAAGCTGGTTGCCGGGCGCGGCGCGCAGCGGCGGCACGTGGTCGAAGAAGCCGCCCCACTCGTCGTAGTTGATGACTAGCAACGTCTTGTCCCAAGCCGGGCCATTGGCCAAGGCGTGGAACACCTCGGACAGAAACGCGTCGCCGGCGCGCAGGTCCGACAGCGGGTGGTCATCGCCCGAGATGCCCTGACCCTCGCCGGCGAACCGCGGGTCAACCATTGTGAAGTTGGCGAGTGTGCCGGCGGCCGCATCGACCAGCAACTCGGCGTACGGCGCTGAGACCGCAAGGTGCTTCGTGCCCCAGAGTGCGAGGAATGGGACGTCGCTGAAGTAGTAGCGCCCGGTCGGCCCGCCAGGTCTATTGAGCTGGTTCCAGATCGTCGCCATGTCGGACGGTTGGTAGAGCGCGTCAGAGGAGTCCGGCTTCGTCGTGTCGTTTTGCCGGTCCGTCTGCGCGGAGTGCTGGAAGAACCGGTTCGGCCAGGTCGGGCCGAGGTAGGAGCAGAAGTAGTTGTCACACGTCGTGTAGTTCATCGCGAGCGGACTGCTGAACTGGCGCTGGTTGGCGACGTAGTAGCTCAGCGAGAGGTTGGTGTTCTCCGGATCCTGGACGAATCCGTCCATCTTCCCGTGGTTCCACTGGATTCGACCGCCGGTGTAGCCGTGGTCCTGGTCGGCTTCGCCGCATGCGTTGAGCTGGGTGTTGTGGTAGATCCCGTGCGCCTTGCCGTGCCGGTCACGGAACCGGAACGACTCGAACCGGTCGTCGTCGATGACGTCGCCATCAGGCCCGATGCCGATGCCGTTCGCGCCCGGCAGCCAGCCCATGAAGTGGTCGAAGCTGCGGTTCTCCATCATCACGACGACGACGTGCTCGATCGGCGACTTGCCCTCGATCGAGGTCAGCGAGTCCAGAGAAATCGGCCCGAGAGACCTCGAAGGTGCGGCGGTCTTCGAGTCCAGATGCTGCCCGAGCAGCGCTACACCCGAAGCGACCGCCGCACCTTTGAGGAACGACCGTCTAGCTATTACCAACTGTCAGCGGAGGTCGAACCGGTCGAGCTCCATGACCTTGCCGAACGCCGCGGCGAAGTCCTGCACGAACTTCTCCTTGGAGTCATCCTGCGCGTAGACCTCGGAGATCGCCCGCAGCTGCGAGTGCGACCCGAAGACCAGGTCCACTGCCGTGGCCAACTTGCCGCCGGTGCCGTCGTAGACGTTCGCGTCCGACGTCGACACCTTCCACTCCGTGCTCATGTCGAGCAGGTTGACGAAGAAGTCGTTCGAAAGTGTCCCGACCCGATCGGTGAAGACACCGTGGGACGAGCCACCGGTGTTGGCGCCCAGCACCCGCAGGCCGCCGACCAGGACCGCCATCTCCGGCGCGGACAGCGCCAGCATGAATGCCTTGTCGAGCAGCAGCGTCTCCGGCGACAGCTTCAGGTCCGCGTGCAGATAGTTGCGGAAGCCGTCTGCCTTTGGCTCGAGTACGGCGAAGGAGTCTGCATCCGTTTGCTCCGCGGACGCGTCACCGCGACCCGGAGTGAACGGAACCGTGACGTCGTACCCGCCGTTCTTTGCCGCCTTCTCAACCGCCGCACAGCCGCCGAGCACGATCAGGTCCGCGAGCGACACGCTCTTGCCGAACTCGCTCTGGATCCCTTCGAGGACTCCGAGCACCTTGGCGAGCTGAGCCGGATTGTTGGCGGCCCAGTCCTTCTGCGGTGCCAGCCGGATCCGTGCGCCGTTCGCGCCACCGCGCTTGTCGGTGTTGCGGTAGCTCGACGCTGACGCCCACGCGGTGCCGACCAGCTCGGACACCGTCAGGCCCGAGTCGAGGATCTTCGCCTTCAGTGCCGTGACGTCCGAGGCGTCGATCGTCGAGCCCGCCGGGACCGGGTCCTGCCAGATCTGGGTCTCCGGGACCCACGGGCCGAGGAAGCGAGCAACCGGGCCCATGTCGCGGTGCAGGAGCTTGTACCAAGCCTTGGCGAACGCGAGCCGAAACTCCTCCGGGTTCTCGTGGAACCGCTTGGAGATGGCGCTGTACGCCGGGTCCATCCGGAGTGCGAGGTCGGTCGTCAGCATCATCGGTGCGTGGCTCTTGGACGAGTCATGTGCGTCCGGCACGGTGCCCTGCGCCTCGGGGTTCTTCGGCGTCCACTGCTGCGCGCCCGCGGGTGAGTGGGTCAGCTCGTAGTCGTAGGCGAAGAGGGCATCGAAGAAACCGTTGTCCCACTTGGTCGGCTGGGTGGTCCAAGCGCCCTCGAGACCACTGGTGGTGGTGTCGCCACCCTTGCCCGAGTTGAAGCTGTTGCGCCAGCCGAAGCCCTGCTGCTCGATCGGTGCACCCTCCGGCTCCGGCCCGACCAGGTCGGGGTTGCCCGCGCCATGCGCCTTGCCGAACGTGTGACCACCGGCGATCAGCGCGACGGTCTCCTCGTCGTTCATCGCCATCCGGGCGAAGGTCTCGCGGATGTCGCGCGCCGAGGCCAGCGGGTCCGGGTTGGCGTTCGGTCCCTCGGGGTTGACGTA
This sequence comes from Mycobacteriales bacterium, assembly GCA_036267875.1. GTDB lineage: Bacteria > Actinomycetota > Actinomycetes > JAFAQI01 > JAFAQI01 > DASZTV01. Next base: position 3,853 of record DATAVE010000175.1, on the reverse strand, counting down.
GATCAGGCCCATCTGGACTGCACCCAGCGGACCCTGTAGCTCGCGGTCGCCCGCGTAGCGTTCGTCGCCGAGCCAGGTGTCCTCGCTACCCCAGATGACCTCGCTGGGCTCGTAGACGTCCGGACGGCCGAAGGCGAAGCCGAAGGTCTCGAAGCCCATCGACTCCATCGCGACGTTGCCGGCGAGCACGAGCAGGTCGGCCCACGAGATGGCCTTGCCATACTTCTTCTTCAGCGGCCATAGCAGTCGGCGCGCCTTGTCGAGGTTGCCGTTGTCGGGCCAGCTGTTGAGAGGTGCGAAGCGCTGCTCGCCGGTGCCGCCGCCGCCGCGACCGTCGGCGATGCGGTACGTGCCCGCGGCGTGCCAGGTCAGCCGGACGAAGAACGGGCCGTAGTGGCCGTAGTCCGCAGGCCACCAGTCCTGGGAGTTCGTCATGACCTCGACCAGGTCCTTGCGCAGCGCCTCGACGTCGAGCGACTTGAACTCCTCGGCGTAGCTGAAGTCACCGCCCACCGGGCTGGACTCCGCGGTGTGCTTGTGCAGCACACTGAGGTCCAGCTGGTCCGGCCACCAGTCGCGGTTGGTCCGCGGCCGGGATCCGCTCTCAGGCTGGGGTGAGCGGATTGCTGGGTTCTCGCTTTCAGACACTTGTCTTCCTTCTCTCGCTGGTCGTCGTGCGCTTGTTCTGACGATTGCTTTTCTTGTCGCAGCGTGGGCACCGCCCGCGGAACTGCACGTCGTACTCGGTCAGGTCGTATCCGGTACGAGCGGACATCTCGATGAGTGCATCTGTGGGGAAGGGGGCCTCGACGTCCATCGCGGCGCCACACTCGACACACAGCACGTGGTCGTGTCGGCTGACGTTGGCGTCGTATCGGGCGCTCGCACCTTCACCGAGGGCCAGCATCCGAGCCTGGCCTTCGCTGACGAGCAGCGAAAGCGTGCGATAGACGGTCGCCGGCCCGATGCCCGGCTGCCGTTCGCGCACCCGGTCGAACACCTGGGCGGCGGTGGGATGGTCGTGTGCGGCCATCAGGACGTCGAGCACTGCCTGTCGTTGAGGAGTGACTCGACGCATCCGGCAGGTCCCGCTTCCCGCTCGCGGCTAAATGATATTGCTTCTCAATCTCTATCGCGATCCGGACGCTACCGCAAGACCGAGATGGTGAACATCGCGGGTGCTGTGCGCTACCAGCCGCGCATGTCGATCGGCCAGGTCTCGGTGATCGCGCGGTTCTGTAAGACGTACATCCGCTCGTGCAGTGCGCAGGTGGGGTCGATGTGGCCGGGCTCGAGGCGCACCCGGTCGCCGACCTTCGGCAGGTCGCCCTCGTCTGGCGAGAAGACGACGTGCTCGTCGGAGCAGTACCAGATCGACGACCCAGGCAGCCTCGGGTTGCCCTCGTCCATCCCGAACGCCTTGAGGCCGGCGTCCGCCACCGCCCATCCGTCACCGACCGAGATCACGGTCGCGAGGACGGTGAGCGCCTGTTCGAACGGCAGGTCGGCGAGCCCGCGGTACGTCGTGTCCATGAGCGCGTAGGACCCGGCTTGCAGCTCGGTCACGCCGTGGTTGGCTGTCCACGTCCCGGTCCCGCCGCCCGACACGATGTCGCCGCCGACCGCCGTGTGGGCGTGGGCGAGCAATGACATGGCCTGCTCGGTCTGGGTGCCGCGTTGGGCTGCGTCGACTTCGTGCATCAAGTGGCCCTCGTAGCCCATGACGCCGCGAACCTCGAGGCCAGCCGTCCGCGCTCGATCCGCAAGTGCGCCAGCCTGGTCGGGCGGGCAGCCGCAGCGGGGGAGCCCGACGTTGACGTCGATCAGCACCTCGCGCACGCCACCGGTGACCGCGGCCACCAGGGTTGCATCGGAGTCGATCGCGACGGTGACCCGGGCGCCGGAGGCGACCACCGCACCGAGCCGGCGCATATCGACAACCTCGTTGGCAAGCAGCAGGTCCTCACCGAGACCGGCCGCGGCCATCACCTCGACCTCGCGGATCGTGGCGCAAGTGAAGCCGGTGTGGCCGCGCTCGGCCTGCCGTCGGGCGATGCCGGTCGTCTTGTGGGCCTTCACATGTGGGCGTAGTGATCGGCCGGGCCACCGGGCCGACATGGCGTCGAGATTTCGATCCAGCGCGGCCGAGTCCACCAACAACGCCGGAGTGGTGATGTCATCGACGCCGATGGGCACCCGCGCAACGTACCGGAAGGGTGGTGGTCGGTCGTGACCCAAGAGGTCTGGCGTAACTGGGGTCGCAACCAGGCGGTCACGCCGCGTGAGGTCGCGACGGTTCGCGACGTCGACTCGGTGTCGCGCATCGTCCTGCGCGCGGCGGAGGACGGCCGCACTATCCGGGCGGTCGGCTCCGGACACAGCTTCACCGCGACCGCAGTGGCTGAAGACATCCAGCTTCGCCTCGACGGGCTCACCGGCATTCTCTCGGTCGACAAGGATGCCGGCCGGGTAACCGTCGCTGCGGGGACACCACTGCACCGGCTGAACGCCGAGCTGGAAGCCGTCGGGCTGTCGATGAGCAACCTGGGAGACATCGACGCGCAGACAGTTGCGGGTGCGATCTCCACCGGCACCCATGGCACAGGCGCGCAGCTCGGCGGGATCGCGACCCAGATCCGAGGCCTGCAGCTCGTCCTCGCCGACGGCTCGGTCGTCGAGGTCTCGGATCAATCAGACCCAGAGCTGTACGCCGCCGCGCGGGTCGGGGTCGGCGCGTTCGGCATCGTCACCGCAGTCACGCTGCAGTGCGAGCCACGCTTCGAGCTGACCGCGGTCGAGCAGCCGCTGCCGCTGGAGCAGGTGCTCGAGGACTTCGACGCGCTGGCTGATGGCAACGAGCACTTCGAGTTCTATTGGTTTCCCCACACCGACGTCGCGCTGACCAAGCGCAACAACCGCCCGAAGCCGGGGGAGTCCGGAAGGGCGCTGCCTCGGTGGCGGGAGCTCCTGGACGACGAGGTGCTCTCCAACGGGTTCTTCGAGGTCGCCCAGCGGTTCGTCTACCGGCGGCCGTCCGCAATCCCTGCCCTGAACCGGTTCTCTGCGCGTGCGCTGTCAGCCCGTACCTTCACCGATGTCTCGCATCGGGTCTTCGTGTCACCGCGCCGGGTGCGCTTTCGTGAGATGGAGTACGCCGTACCTCGCGAGCGGATCGTCGACGTCTTCCGCGAGGTGCGGTCGTGGATCGAGCGCAGCGGCACCACCATCTCCTTCCCGATCGAGGTGCGGGTGGCGGCACCGGACGACATCTGGCTCTCGACCGCATCGGGTCGGCCGAGTGGCTACATCGCCGTACACCAGTGGCATCGCGTTGACTACGAGCCGTACTTCCGCGCCGTCGAGGCGATCGCCAATGACGTCGCTGGGAGACCCCATTGGGGCAAGCTGCACTGGCTCGACGCGGCTGCGCTTCGCGAGCGGTACCCGCGGTTCGACGATGCGCTGGCGGTGCGCGATCGCGTCGATCCCAACCGGATCTTCAGCAACACCTATACGAAGCAGGTGTTCGGCTCCTAGCACCCGCCGAGGTCGACGTACTTCACGTTATCGGCCGCTCAAACGGTCATGTTCGTCAACTTCGGCGGGTGAGCGGACGGGTCAGCTGGCGACCGAAGCCGAGCAGCGCGGCGAGCACCAGCAGCGGGACCAGGAAGACCGCGGGGTAGTCGAATCCGTGGGCGCGCTGCGGGCTGGCCAGGGCCTGCGGCGCAATCACCGGCTCCGGCACAGCGCCGCCCGGGGCCTCGCTCGCCTGGGCAGGCATCGGGATCGGGGGAGCGGCCACTGGCGCACCGACATCAGTGCCGGTTGTGGCCGGCGTCGACGACGACGG